>PFOM01000029.1 GCA_002792535.1 Candidatus Peregrinibacteria bacterium CG_4_10_14_0_2_um_filter_38_24
TGCTATGCTTGTGCTTGGTGTTACGCCCGGTGTGGCGGCCTGTGGCTTATCTGCGGCGGCTGTAGTGGACTTATCTATTGCCGCTTTAATGTTTGCATCATCTTCTCTGAATAGAGCTTTAAGTTTTGCAGAAACGGCAGGGTCGTTTATGAACGCCTTGAGTTGTGGGACCGTTGCCTTATGGCCATCTACTGCGAATTTCTGAAGGATTCGTTCTACCTCTTTTATATTCTTGTTTGACTTGAATGCCGCGGTGAGTTCATTTGTTGCGTCAGTGATTGCTTTTACACCATTGGCACCTACTATTCCTGCTCCAATTGAGCTATCTGGTGTTACGTTTGGTAGTTTTGGAGCTGGTGTAGCTGGTGTGGTTGGTGGTTTTGGAGTAGGTGTAGTTCTCTTAGCGGTGGCGGCGGCGGCGTTATCCAATTCTTTTTCTATGTCCTCACCATTCTGTCCTTTAACTCTATCAGCTATCTGTACCCTAATCTTTTTCTTATCCTCTTCGGTTGCCCCTTTCTCGAACAATTCCCCTATTAAGCCTGCAAGTTTTGTCCCTTCTATATCTTTCTTAAGGTCTTCAATAAAGTTCGGATTAATATCCTTCATATATTTCTTCAAGTATTTGTCTATTCTTTCCTCATCCCCATTTCTTATCGCATATTCGTTTTCTCTCATTATGCTAATAGCCTCCTTGCTGTCTTTTGCCTCCGTGATTGCATCAAAGTTTTTGGAGCCTTTTGGTACAAGGCCAAACACTTCAGATAGCTTATTGGCATCTTTGGTTTGTCTTTTGCTTCCAAGATCAAAAGACAGTTGGTCGAGCATTTCAGGTGTTACATTTATCTTTTCATCCTTGTCGTCCTTGCCAGGGATTGTTACAGGGAATAGAGGCAGACGTTTGGTAGCAAGACTTCCGACATATGAGCCTGCGCTTCCCAAGAATCCTTTGATTTTGTCTGTGACCGGTGCGGCGATGGATTTGCTTGCGGCGGCAAATACTGCCATCCAAAGGATGGCTATCGCGCCTACCGCCACCATCAAATCCTGAATAGTGTTTAGTCCTGCAACAGGAATTCCGTTTGTAATGTTTGGGATACCACTGCTTAATACATTTACATTTTGGATTGCTCTTAACATGATCCATCCAACTGTCATTGCACCGGCTATCAAAATCGGAGCTATCGCGTTTTGGACAAATTTATCGATGAGTTCGCCGAAACCAAGTTTTTCTTTGAATACCGGCAAAACCATCGCGACTATGATTACAGGCGATGCCACGACTCCCAGCCAAAGGACTACGAGACGGGCCAAAAGCACTACGAAAAGTGCTATAAATGACGCGACGTATATCAAATACATCGCAACCGAGAAAATCGTGTTTATAAATAATTTTGAAATGTTTGCTTCGGTCAAAGTCGTGAGGTCTATTTCAGGGTAGAAAACTATTTTTGACATATTTAATGCCATCGCGAAAGCCGCATTTTGACTGTTGTATTTTATGAGGAATGCTTTTCCTCGAGGAGTCAGTTTTGCATCGTTGGTACAAACACGACTTGCTTTAGCTTCTGTGATTGCTTCTTTTACGGCGTTTATTCCATTAACATCAAAAATTTTGGGATATAATGTCATTATTTCTGCAGGAGTTATGTTTGTTTTTAATTTTTCTCTTAAGGCGACTAGCATTTTGGCTTTTGCCTCGTTATCTGTGCCTACCAATAAAGTTTGATTTTTTTCTGCGAAGGTTAGTACGACCACTTTGAGTGAACTTGGATTTAGGTCTGTTGAGAGGAGGCCTCCTTGCATTTCCAGCTTTGAATCGACGGTTTGATTTGTCGTTCCCAAACAAAATCTTGTCACCATTTCTTCATCTTGGCTTATATTGCCAAGACCATCTTTTACCTGATCAGGCAGGGCAAATATCGAGGTGGTCAGGAGATTTATTCCGTCCAGAAATACTTTTATTCCCATGAATGAAAAGTTTACCGCGATAATCGCGATTATCATTTTCGGGAGAATTTGTTTTATTGAATATGTGTCGTTGTCGTCACCGATTCCGAGAATGTTATAGATCGCTATCGCAACCATTGCCAAGACGAAAAACAGATTTATCAAATTTCTGATCGGAATCCATATTTCACGCAATCGTTCGTCCATTCCCGCTCCGAAAAGGATGTTGTTGTTCATCAAATCTCCGGTCATTACAAGTACCGGCCAAATGACTGTGTTCAAGAATTGTTCGAAGCCGATGAGGAAATAGATTTGTGATTTTAGTGCTTTTTCTTTTTCAGGGTCTTTGTTGTTTACATCCACTTTTTTTTGACAGACTGTGCCTTTCTCGTCTGGATCTCCTACTGGTTCGTATTTTACATTTTTTACGTTAAGTGGATTTACGTTAAGCGTGGCGCAATTTATTCCAGCTGGAATAAAACATGATCCATTGGCACCTAGGTATGTGCCTGATGGGTTTAGTCCCTTACAAAGTTCTTCGGTGGTTGGGTTTGCCGTGTCCGCATATGCTGTTTGAGTCGTTAGTCCGGTTCCTCCAAAAAGGAACACAGTTACGAATGCCGTGAAAATTATCGTGAGCCATTTTTGTAGAAATTTGTTTTGCATTATGCGAGTGCTTTTAGATAATTTTTTTCGGTTTCAATACCTCCTATCGCCAATTTGTCGAATGGAACCGCCAAGTTGTAAATATAGTAATTCAATCTGTCTTCGGATATGTTGAGCGATTTCAAAGATGTAATCACTTTCGTAATCTCCTTTTTTTCTTTTTCTTCCACCTTTGGAAGTCTTGACTCTAGCCATGCCAAAAATGCTCCTTTTGTCATCACTCTTTCCGGAAATGGCATGTCTTCCTTTCCAAATTCTTTATGGACATATTGTAAAAAATCAAAATAATATTTAGATGCGAGATAATTTCTTTTTGGACCTTCTTTTCCTTCAAAAAAATCTTTAAGATCCGGATTCCCTCCGATCAATAGATTAAATTTGCCTTTCGCAGCTTTTTCTTCTTCTGTTGCTCTTTGCTCTGGTGATTTCACGGCTTCAGATACACTACCGGCCAATTCTTTTGCTTTGAACGCCGCGAGTACGCCGGCTCCAGTAAGCACGTATGGATTTGTCGCCATAGCCTTCATGATGTGCGGGATACTGTTTATTTTTCCTCCATAGAATGTTGAGACGGCAAGATTCATGCCTATCGCACCAATCGCCCATGTTTTTGCGGCAAATGTCAAAATTCCGGAAGGACTTAGCATTTGACCTGCTTGATTTACCGCGCCGTAAGAACTTCCCGCCATAGTGTCAGCGGCATCCCTTAAATCATTTTTCACCTGCCAGTTTCTGGCGTATTCTTGCGCTTTTACCTCAAGTTCTTTGGTATTAATCTTTGAATCTTCGAGTATTTTTCTCATTGCCTGCAAGCTGATATTTCCTTGTACACTCCATGTTTCCAGAAATTTCAATGCGTCTTCCGAATTTAGTTTGTTTTTTTCTATGTAATATTTCCCAAATTTAATCTGCAATTTTTCATTCATGAATGAAAGTGCTGTCCATGCGTACGGGAATAATTCTGATTTTGTGGAGATTATTTTTGAAAGTGTATCGAATACTTTTGATTCATCTACTTTTTTTACGTTTAGCGCAAATTGAAGCGCTTCTACTAGCTCCGGAGAACTTTCTTGTTTCAGAGCTATTTCGGCGATTGCAACGGAACTTCTGTTTACGCTATCTCTCATTTCCGCTAATGCCTGCTCGGAAAGTTGCCCGTCCGGTGATTTGGCGGCCATTTCCAAAATATATGCCGTGATCATACCTGAGGCTTCTTGCATTTGTTTCTCTATTTTTGAAGTCTCTTTTGTCAAATCCGCGTATGTCAGCCTTTCTCCTGATTGTACTCTTTTCCAGAATTTTTCTCTCAAAACCGACCAATCGTATTCCAATCTGTTTGCCGAAGAAAGTAATACTTCCGAGGTTACTGATGCTGAAAAATCACCTCTTGAACTTAGCCCTCCTTTTGCTTTTAGGCTAAGTGTGTTTTGAATTTGTGCTTTAGCTTCCTCCGCCGCTTTTTCTTGTCTTGCTGAGTCATCTTCTACCCCTTGTTTATCAAGTAAAACATGCGCCGCATCTCTTTTCGTTTTGGATCCGTCTTGCTTTACGAGTGGCGTGTCTGCCCCTGCTTGCGGTGTTTTTGCATCCGGATTTTCTTTTAGTGCGTCAGACATTTTTAAAGTTTAAATAATTTTAAAAGTGCATTTGAAAGTGCTTCTTTGTGATCGCGTTTTTCAGTTAAGTGCCTCAAAAGATAGTTTCTTGCCTCCGCCGGATTCTGGCTCCAGAGCTGAATTACAACTTCATGAGCCAAATCATTCGAGACTCTCAAATGAAGTTCTGAAGTGTATGGAGGTTCATAAACTATGCAAAAATCTTTTATCAATCCGTATGGATATTTTCTGTATCCCACTTTGATTCCGATTTCGGATAAAACCACTTGCACATCTTTAGGCTCTTTTCTGTTTACCACTCCGTAGACAATCGCAAATACGATTACCGCCAATGAAAATGTCCACGCGTTATAGAAATAACCAAAAAGAATTAAGGAAATCATGACTGTGGCAACCACGATTCTCCACGTTATCCCTCTTTTGTATTTCACAAATTCAGGAGCTGTCCAAGAAAGCACAGCTGAATCGAAAGATGACTCAGAGTTTCTTTCCATTTCACGCCTTTGTGCGTTTTTTATTTTTCTGTCTCGTAGATGAGATGCAATCTTTGAAATCATTTTTGTTTTTATTTTTCATATAATTTTATCACAAAATGCGCAGAAAAGAAAGGGCTTTTGGTAGACCACAGGTTCTAAAATAAAACCGACCACTTGAGATAGAATAGATATGACAAAATATCAACTAACCCAAGTGGTCCCGTGAAGGTGCAAATTTTTAACCTATTGTTCAATTTCATCGAGTTGATCCAAACTTGGTTTCGCACAAAAAAACTATCCTCGAGGATAGTTTTTTCTTATTTCCTCGAGGATAGTTTTTTCTTATTTCCTTTTGCCCTGATTCGATTTTCTTAAGTTCAATAATATATAAGAAAGATATAGTTTAAAGAGAAGATGAAAATATTTTCAGTGAATTTTTTCAGAAAAAACGATCAGAAGGAAAACCTTATCGTGTTGCTCTCTGTGCCGTCATGCACAAAATGGTACATGTTGTTTATGCCGTGTCTGGATTTGCAAAAATAATAATCCTTAAAAACAGCTTTTATCTACTTTATCTCAACACCCTCATCCTCACTTCCCTATATGAAACATCGCTTTTAAACAAATTATTCTCATCAATTTTTAGTTTCCATTGTCCGACTTCTTGGCTTTCATTCACGATTATTCCGTTGTGT
>PFOM01000017.1 GCA_002792535.1 Candidatus Peregrinibacteria bacterium CG_4_10_14_0_2_um_filter_38_24
TTCTTAAATTATTTTTTTACTCCACACTTGTAAATCATCCAAACATTGATATAGGATAAACCCACCAAGAAAATGGACAGTAAACGTCAGATAATCACACATATCGCACAACTAAAATAACTCACCTATGTTCATCTCCCTCGATCTCGAAACCACAGGAATAGATCCGCTGAAAAACAAAATCATCGAATTTGGTGCTGTCAAATTTGATTTAAATGGACAAAAAGAAACACTACAAATTTTAATAAACCCAGGAATAGCGCTTCCAGACCTGATAAAACACATCACGCATATAACCGATGAAGAGCTAAAAGATGCCCCAGCGTTCACGGAAAAAGCACAAGAGATAAAAAATTTCATCGGAGACGCACCTATAGTAGGCCACAATATCCAATTTGATATTTCATTTTTAAACGCAAACGGCTTGAATCTAACCAATCCACTCTACGACACCTTCCCATTCTCAAGCATAATCTATCCAGATTTGCCTACGTACAGCCTAGAAGTCCTCTCTGAAATATTAAATCTTTCACACGAAGAAAAGCATCGCGCACTCGAAGATTCTGTCGCCGCAATGGAATTATTCATAAAATTATCTGAAAAATTTCAAGAACTTCCGGAAAAAACTATCAAAAAAATTCACGAACTTAGCAAAAAAACAACAAGTCCGTTAGGAGCATTTTTGCTGACATTAAAGCCAAAACCAACACAAGAACAACAATCTACAGAAGTCTCATCAGAAACAAAATTTAAAAAACCCAAATCTGAAAAATCTATTCAAGAAAATCAACTTTCAATATTTTCAGAGCTAACTGAAGAGAACCAAACCAACGAAGAAAAATCATACGACAATTCAACAACAAATTTTATCTCTTCAAAAATCCTAAACTCAAAAGAAAACCTACTAATAGAGCTATCCCCTCCTTACGAAGACCTGATAAAAAATCTCATAAAACACATCGACAAAGATTCATACATCGCAATTCCGTCAGAAATCTTTCAAAGCATCTCGTCTGAACTTCCTGATACTGTAGCCAAAATCGAGTCACCAAAAAAATACATATCCACAAAAAGACTAGAGAAATTACTAGAAAAATCACAAATTCAAGACCATGAATTCACCGCATTCTCGAAAACAATAATATGGTTAAATAAAACAAAAACAGGACTTTTACATGAAATTTCATTTCTAAATCAAGAGAAACAATTAATTCACGAATTGAACATAGATGAAAACTTAATCGATCCGCTTCAAGAAGCCTTTTTCTCAAAAGGAATAGAAAAAGATATTTCAAATCCTACAATTTGCTCACATCATTATCTTGGAGACATCACAACTCATTTCAACACAGAAACAGATGAGCGAAAAAGCCCTAACAATAGCCATTTCCCGCCACTCAAACCAAAAAATCTCATCATCGTAGACTTCGACAAATTTGTAAAAACACTACACTTTGAATCTTCACATTACTTAAAACTTGAGATTTTATTAAATCAAATAAAAAGAATTGAAACCGATAAAAATTCAGAACTCATAGAATCTCTCTCTTCAAAGGCCACAATGTTTTTCGGACTCATCGGAATCGTCATGGAACGCTTTACAGACGACAATCAATTTATCGAAAGATGCACGATTTCACAAGAAATAACAGAATCCAGACAGTGGGAGAAAGCGCTACACTCAGCCCAAAACCTGATAGAGCTATTAAATGAAACTAAAGATCCACTCCTCGAAAAATCAGCAAAAACATTAGGTGAATTTCTCCTCACGCCAAACCTCAATTCAAACCTTTTGCTTATAGAAAAAGACATGGACAAAAATGTTGTGATAAAAAAATCACCATTCGAAGTAAAACCACAAATCCAAAAAATCCTAACTAACTGCGAATCCTACAAAATCATAAACGAAAACGTAAACTTAAACGACGACGGACATTTCATAAAACGCCTTTTCGGGCTACCACAAGACCTTAAGGCAATCAAAGAAAGTGAATTAATCCCTTCATGTCCAACCAAACCTTCTTTCGAAATTTTCATGGCGGACAAACCAAATTACTACTCAAGAGAAGACCACAATCTCATGAAAAACATCGCAAAATATGCAGAAAATAGAGAAGGCGCAGTCGCAATAATCGCAAATTCACGACAACAAATAGAATTTTTTACGCTGGAACTTGGAAAACTACTCAAGAATTCAGCAGAAGAATCACAAAAGTCAAAAGACGGATTCACTGATGCACAAGGCAAAACTTATGCACAAGCCAAAACTCACGCACCACGCCAAATAATCTCACTTCTAACGGGAAGCATAGGAAAAATCGCAGAACAATTCAGGGCGAACCACCAAAACTCGATACTAATACTTACGCCAAATGCGTGGAATTATTTCAAATACGCAAACCTCGTAAATTCGCTTATAGTAACCAAAATCCCATTCGATCCACCTAGCGATCCATACCTTATCGCGGCCAGCAAAAATTTCGAAAATCCATTCGATGAACTACAAGTTCCTCTCGCGATTTTTGCATTAAAAAGAATAATTAACCGCATAAAGCAAACTGCAAACGAAACAAAAAAAGAAGTTATTATTTTAGATGACCGACTTACCACAAAAAATTACGGAAAAGCTTTTATTGAAAATCTAAAAAATATCGCATGCATATCACCATTCTTGCCGATTCAATAGACACACAATACGCAGGAATCCATCACTACACGAAAAACCTCATTGAATACTTTTTAAAAATAGACGACAAAAACACTTATACGATAATTCATCCAAAGCCAAATAAATGGCTAAATAATTTAATAAAAACAACATCCCAAAACTCCCTCCAATCAAACGAAAACGCCTCCTCGCACATTTCCGAAATAATAATCCCACGCAATAAATTTCCTAGTGGAGAAAGTATTCGAAGATTTTTCAAAATCCCAAAAATAATAAATAAAATGTCTCCGGATATAGTTATTGAACCATGCCACATAGGCCCATTTCGGCTAAAGAAAAGCATAAAAAGAGTCTTGATAGTACACGACATAACTCCAATATTATTTCCACATTTTCACACATTCAGAGGCAGATTTATTCACAAATTATTTCTCGGAAAAAGCCTAAAAAATGCAGACATAATAATAACACCATCCAAAACAACAAAAGATGACATCCTAAAAAAATACCAGCCAAAAGCCAAAATATCTATCATACACCTTGGGGTGAATCCAATCACAACAGAAAATCCAACACAAAAAACACTCCAAATTCAAAACCAAACCATCGAAACTCCATACTTCCTCTACCTCGGCACAATCGAACCACGCAAAAATCTCGAAACACTCGTCGATGCCTTCATAGAGCTAAAAACCACAAACAAAATCCCGCATAAATTAGTGCTCGCAGGACAAATCGGCTGGAAATCAAAATCACTTCTCAAAAAAATCGAAAAATATAACAAAACATCGACACCACTCAATTCACCTCAAATCATCACAACAAACCGCATCACAGAATCCGAAAAAAATATTCTTCTCAAAAACACAGACATTTTCATCTATCCATCCCTTTACGAGGGCTTCGGTTTACCTCCTCTAGAAGCCATGAACGCAGGCATTCCAGTTGTCTGTTCAAAAGGCGGAAGCCTCAAAGAAATTTACAAAAACACAGCACTTTTATTCAACCCAAACGATAAAGAAACACTAAAAAAACACATTTTATCACTAATAAAAAACACGAATTTAAACAAAAACTCACTCCGCACCACTCTAATAAAGAACGGACTCTCTTTTGCCGCATCACACCCATGGCAAAAAACAGCAGAAGAAACACTAAAAACAATACTATACTAAAATAATCCAAAATAGACTGGAAATTTGCCAAAAAAACAGTTACTCTCTTCTCGTACCTATGTGAACAACATAACCGTACAAACTTATATATTAACAAAACCTTAAAAATGGCTCACACACTACCACAACTCCCTTATGCCTACGATGCGCTCGAACCATACATCGATGCAAAAACAATGGAAATCCACCATTCAAAACATCACCAAACTTACACCGACAAATTCAATACAGCACTGGAAAAACATCCTGAGTTATTCGAAAAAACGCCACAGGATCTACTAAAAGACCTATCACAACTTCCTGAAGATATTCGCCAAGCAGTCGTAAATCACGGCGGAGGATACATAAACCACAACCTTTTCTGGGAAATTCTTCGCCCGGGGCAAGAAGACAACGCACCACAAGGAGCTCTTTTAGAAGCCATAAACAAATCATTCACATCATTTGAAGCTTTCAAAACAGCATTCACAACTGAAGCATCCACAAAATTCGGAAGTGGCTGGACATGGCTTTGCGTAGCACACACAAACGAAGCAACAAAACCAAAAAAACTAGTAATCCTATCGACATCAAATCAAGATTCTCCCCTTTCTCAAGGCCTAACTCCAATTATGACAATCGACGTTTGGGAACACGCATACTACCTAAAACACCAAAATAGAAGACCTGAATACATCGAAAATTTCTGGAAAGTAGCAAACTGGGCAAAAGCAGAAGAACTGCTTAAACAAGCCTAAACCCAACACCAAACGAACAATCAAAAAGTAAGAGCTTGACAAATCCACGAAATAGCGTAAAATCAGCCCCTACTTTTAAAATCCAACTAAGATGACAAACGAAACACGACCAAGTCAAAACTACCTAGGCGAATGCGAAAGAAGGCTGAACGCTACAGATAAACTACAAAGATCAAGCATAGCGTCAACCGCCACAAGAATAGCAACATGGACTGCCCTTATTTTAAGCGTAGGATTGACAGGAAAATTATCAGCAGATGATGACGCCTCCGTAGCAGGAAAAAGGGCTAGAGCATCGCTTCTTGAAGCACTACCAAAAGACGCAAATTTAACCACAGAAGACCGAAAAACTCTCGAATGTATCGTTGGACGCATAGGATTAAGATGCCGAGGCGTCAGCAGAATAGGAAAAGACGACTTCGAAACCCAAAATTGCGATAAGCCAGCCTTAGACAAATTAGATGAACGAGACAGGTCAAAAGAATCAAATCTAAAAGCACTTGGAGCAAAAGCAAAAGAAACAACAAAAAATTCAGGATTCGAGCCAAGTTTTCTATGTGAAAGCTCACAAGAAGGCACACGATTAACAATAAAATTCAATGAATCCACTCCTTCAGAACCAAAAACATACCGTATAGAAGATTTCATACCTAAACCAAGCCCCACAGGAAGACATAAGAGACCATCACGAACAAAATTAGCCCAAGCTTAAACAGGCAAAAAAATAAAAGAATTTGCCTAAAAGTAAAAAACTCATTAAAATATACAAAGGTCAATTAAAAATTGGCCTTTTGAAAAATTAACAAATTTTTATGATATACGCATTATTGGCTCTCGCAGTGATAGCAATCGTAATTGTCGGTCTTTACAACAGCCTTATAAGCCTAAAAAACAAATGTGAAGAAGCATGGTCAGATATCGACACACAGCTAAAACGCAGATACGACCTTATTCCAAATGTAGTAGAATCAGTAAAAGGTTACGCAAAACATGAAGAAAAAACACTGGAAACACTTACAGATCTTCGCACCAGAGCTATGAACGCACAAAACGTGGGCGACAAAGAAAAAGCCGAGACGATGCTTTCCGGCGCCTTAAAATCACTTTTCGCAGTAGCTGAAAACTACCCTGACCTTAAAGCAAATCAAAACTTCTTGGATCTTCAAAACAAATTAGCAGAAGTAGAAGACAATCTTCAGCTCTCACGCCGTTACTACAACGCCGTGGTACGTGACTTCAACACAAAGATTCAAGTCTTCCCAAACAACCTTCTAGCTCAAATGCTAGGCTTCACCTCACGCATCTTCTTCGAAGCCCAAGGAGCTGAAAAAGAAAATGTTAAAGTTGATTTCAAGGAAGAAGAGAAGAAATAGCACTTCTTCTAAAATATTCTTTTAAATATTCTCTTAAAAAATCCATCCTTCTGAACCTGCAGTCCAAGATATTTTTTAAACCTTCATGAATTCCTAAACAAATCCAAATCAGTCTTTCGGAATTGCAAAAAAATCCAAATAGATACACTCCAAACGTTTTATAGTAGATGAAAACATTTTTTATTTTTATTTCCAACAATTATACCATTTTTTTGGCTAAAAATACAGAGAAATGTGACTACATAGAGCGAAAATTCATTTCAGAATCAATAAAATCAATCCAATCATTCGATTCTTCTCTTTTGGATTACTTTCAGCAACCAGAAGTGTCAATGCCGTAAGAGCCTCGGGGGTCAGACGCATTGGATTTAGTATTCCTGTTCTCTTCAAAAACCAAACAAAAGTAAAAGCTCCCGAACGCTTATTCCCATCAATGAATGGATGATTTTTAACCGTAAAATATAATAAATGTGCAGCTTTTTCCTCTATTGTTGGATATAAATCTTTCCCTCCAAATGATTGCAGCACATTGCCCAATATCCACTCTACACTTTGTTCTTTTATTGCAATCCCGAAGAAATCACCGGCCTGTCCACTATTCCTAAGTCAGATTTTTAGGTCTAAAAGGGCATCCATCAATTCTTTTGCCGTGATTTTAAATTCTTTTTTTGTTATTCCGGTCTTTGGAAAATTTTCTTTATCATAGGCATCAAGTGAAAACCAAGTATTCGCGAACATTTTTATCAATTCAAGCGCGTCATTTGCGCCTACAGTACCATCCGATGGCAATAATGTTTTTACTTGTTCAACGGCTTTTAAAAATAATTCATAATTTTTCGCTAGTCGTTTTTTATTGATCGTATAGCCATCAACGATGTGATTATGCAAAGTTTTTGTAGCCCACTTTCGAAATTTAGTTCCCATTTTTGAACCAATACGATATCCAACAGAAATAATCACATCCAAATTATAAATTTCTACTGAACGTTTAACCTTTCTGTTACCCTCTATTTGAACTTGTTCCATTTTGGAACATGTTGCATCTTTCAATAATTCTTTTTCTCTATAAATATTCTTTAAATGTTTTGTTATCGCCTGTGAATTTACACCAAATATTTTTGCCATCTCCGCTTGAGTAGCCAATATAGTTTCAGCATGAAGATCCTCCCGTAGCTCAATTGCTCCGGATTTTGCCTGATAAATCACAACTCTGTTTTCTTTTTTCATATGTTTTGTTTTAAAAAAATATATGAAAAGAATATTAACCTTGTGAAATTAAATTTTCATTAAAAATTCCTAAAATTTTTATAAAAAACTATGCATAAATTTGCATAGTAAATCATGGAAATGGTTTCACACGCCATATTCCTCTCGTAAAGCCTCAATCTCATCCCTGATTTCAGCCGCTTTTTCAAAGTTTAGATTTTCACTTTCGATTTCCATTTTATTCTCAAGAACCTTTATCAATCGACCAACCTCATCTTTCGGCACTTTCTCACCATTAAACCTTCCCTTGTCCTTCTTTTTGCCTCCTAGATGCGAAATATCACGGATCGCCTTCTTGATAGTTTCAGGAGTAATTCCACGTTCTTTATTGTACTCCACCTGTTTTTCACGACGTCGATTTGTCTCTTTTATCGCACCTTTTATCGCAGGAGTCTCAACGTCTGCATACATAATTACGTGTCCATTTACATTTCTCGCACATCTTCCGGTCGTTTGGATCAAAGCGCTTTCACTACGCAAAAATCCTTGTTTGTCAGCATCCAAAATCGCCACCAAACTCACCTCCGGCAAATCCAAACCTTCTCTAAGCAAATTAATACCGACCAAAACATCAAATTTTCCAAGACGTAAATCTCTCAAAATCTCAATTCTTTCAATCGTCTCAATGTCAGAATGCAAGTACCGAACACGAATATCAGCATCCGACAAAAATTCCGTCAAATCCTCAGCACTTCTTTTCGTCAAAGTCGTAATCAAAACTCTTTCACTTCTATCAGTAACAATTTTAATTTCTTTAAGCAAATCCTCAATCTGTCCTTTTGAAGGACGAATCGAAATTGGCGGATCTACTAGCCCCGTCGGACGTACAACCTGTTCTACAATCGCAGTTTTTTTCGTATTTGCCATTTCATATTTTCCGGGAGTTGCAGAAACAAAAACAGTATTTTTCATATAATCCTCAAATTCTTCAAATTTCAACGGCCTATTGTCGTGCGCAGAAGGAAGCCTAAAACCATGTTCTATCAAAGTTGATTTTCTGGAAAAATTCCCATTATGCATTCCCCCAATTTGTGGAACCGTCATATGTGATTCATCAATAAAAAGAAGAAAATCTTCTGGCAAATAATCCATCAAAGTCGTCGTCCTCTCCCCCGGTCCTTTTCCGCTAAGATAACGCGTATAATTCTCAATTCCACTGCAATATCCGGTCTCAAGCATAATCTCAATATCATATTCTGTTCGCGTTTTTATTCTTTCCGCCTCGATATTTCGACCCTGTTTTTGTAGCTCATTGTAGCGCAAATCGAGATCTTTCCTGATTCCATCCACAGCTCTTAAAACTTTTTCCTCAGTCGTCACATCATGTTTCGCAGGGAAAATCGTAATCTCATCCATCTTCCGAACAAGTTCTCCGGTAAAAGATTCAACTTCCGAAATCGCCTCAATATCATCACCAAAAAACTCAAGTCTATAAACATTATCACGATCCGGAGGATAAACTTCGACGGTATCGCCAAGCACATGAAACATTCCATTTTTAAATTCCATCGAACTTCTCGTGTATTGCATTTCCGTAAGTTGCCTCAAAAGTTTATCTCTCGGAACGACCTCTCCAACTTTTATAGTTCTCGCCATCGCCGTATAATCCTCAACCGACCCAAGACCGTAAATACATGACACAGAAGCCACAATTATAACATCGCGCCTCGTCAAAAGATTCGCTGTCGCAGCATGTCGAAACTTTTCAATTTCCTCATTTATCGCCGCATCTTTTTCAATATAAGTATCCGTCGAAGGCAAATACGCTTCCGGTTGATAATAATCGTAATAAGAAACGAAATAACTCACCGCATTTTCAGGAAAAAATTCCTGAAACTCACTGCAAAGTTGCGCCGCCAAAGTCTTATTATGCGCTAGCACAAGAGCAGGACGCTGAAGCTGTTCAATCACTTTCGCCATAGTGAAAGTCTTTCCAGAACCAGTAACTCCAAGCAAAGTTTGAAACCTCTCTTTCTTATCCAACCCTTTACTAAGCGCTTTTATCGCCTCCGGCTGATCCCCTTTCGGCGTCATTTCTGATTTTAAAACAAACTTATTATCAATCATTTTGCATATTTTAGAGCGAAGAGATTGTATCACAAGAAAACCTTGTCCTCAAGCCAAAAGCCACAAATGAGACACTTTATTGCCACATAATATTGGAAATGATAGAATTCAACCATGAACCTACTTCAATTCACCATCGACCTCGCAGAGAAAGCCGGAAAGATAATTTTAGAAACAGAAAAAAAGCACATCAAGATCACAAAAAAAGCAAAATACGATCTTGTAACAAACGCCGACAAAGCTTCAGAAAAATTCATAATGGAACAAATAAAAAAACACTATCCGAATCATGAAATTTTGTCAGAAGAAGACTTTTTCAAAAATAAACAAATCCCAAATGCGGAATATGTTTGGATCATCGACCCACTCGATGGAACAACGAATTTTGCGCATGGACTCCCTATTTTTTCAATATCAATCGCTCTCGTACATACAAAAAAAATCAAATCTTCAAAAAATTTCGAATACATGCACGGCGAAATAATCGTCGGAGTTGTGCACGCACCAAAAATGCATGAAACTTTTTACGCCGCAAAAAACAAAGGCGCTTATTTAAACGGAAAACGCATTCGTACATCAGCGGTAAAAAACCTCGAAAACGCATTAATGGTCACAGGCTTTCCTGTCGGACATAAAAATGTAAACGTAGAACATTTCACAAAAATGCTGCCAAAATGCCAGGCCCTAAGAAGACTTGGTTCAGCCGCTTTAGACCTCTGCTACATCGCATGCGGAAGATTCGATAGCTATTGGGAATTCCGACTCAAAGCTTGGGATATCGCAGCAGGAAGCCTAATAGCAGAAGAAGCAGGCGGAATAGTCACCGACACAAATGGAAAAACACTCGACCTTTTCGGCCAAGACATCCTCGCCACAAACGGCTTTCTCCACAAAGAAGTTGTAAAAATCTTTTCAAAGCTTTAAAATCGCGACACAAATGCGCAACACATGAAAAACTCGCGCTTAAAACATATGCGTTCGTAGCTCAGTTGGATAGAGCGTTGGCTTGCGGAGCCAAAGGTCGCAGGTTCGATTCCTGCCGGACGCACCAGAAAAGACCAATCCTCAAATTACACCAACCACCACGTTTATCTCATCACAGATTGCACTACAAAAATAGCAAAAAATAACAGACCAAGAGCCAGAAAGCCCTTTGCAAACGTCATTTTAGGCTTTTCCTTATTGTCTATAATTGCGATATTAGGCTTTCTCTCCTTCAAATAAGCCGTCGAGCAATGCACAAAAATTAAAATAAAAGACAATTCCCAAAAACAAAACCCACACTTGAATCAATGCATTCAACAATAAACAGCACCAATCAAAAACAGTGCTTTTTCTTTGCGATTCGAATTAGAATTCACCCACCCATGCTTGACAAATTAGACAAAAAAACGGTAGAATAACAACCTTTTGTTCTCAAAACATGACAATCGAAAAAAGATCACAACGCGAAGCTGAAGAACCCCATCTCAAGATAGGATATCACGCTATGCAGGCAGAAAGATGGCCTATGAATCAAGACATCGCAAACTGTTATGACGAGACCAGTGCATATTACTTCCACCTAGAACAAACACATCTTCAAATACACCCAGAAACATCTTTTGACGGACTAAAAGATTCAATTCCAGAAGACCATAGAAACAGAATAAAAACAATATGGCTAAAACTTTTAGATCATAAAGCGAAACTGGACAGAAAAACAAATGCACTAAGGCAATGCTGGGAAACAGTTCCAAAAAATTCAGATAAAAACTCACAAAATTTAGTTCAAAACAGTCCAATAGTCATTCAAGAAACCTCAAGACCTGCAGTAATGGCCTTAATTTCTGAAGACCCAGCCCTAAAAGAATGGCAAAACACAGAAGAAACATGCCGACAAAGTGTTCATCATGCAACAAAAGATTTCATGACAGCACTAAGAGTATATTTAGAAGAATTAATTGAGTACAAAGATGATAAATATGTTCTTCCAAAAAACCACCCAGAACGAGAAAATGTAGTAATTCAAAATAGATACATTCAACTTCTAGATGCCACAAACATGGCAATGAGCACAGCCAAAGCCATCCACAACGAACAGCCGGGAAGACGCGTCAGAAAAACAGAGATGAAACCTTTTATTTTCCATCCTGCCGCAGTAACGCTCTCCGCAATAAGGCATATAATTCCATTCTTAATAGAAAAAACTCGCCTAGAAATAAATCCAGCACTTATAGCAATAGTAACGGCAATGCATGACACTCCGGAAGACGCAGACGTTACAGTAGAAGAAGTAGTCATAAAAGTGAAACAAGTCCTAGATCACTATGATACGTCAATCCCAATCAACAGCGGATTTGGAATACAAAGAGATGATTTTAAACGAAAACTCTTGGACATGATGAATCCTACAAACACAACAAAAGTAAGACAAGCATTAAGAGTATTAAAAACAAACGAACCACTTACCGATCAAGAAAAAAAATTAGCAATAGAACAAAACCTTGCAGGCAGAAGAAAAACAATGGAAGTAATGGGAATTACATACAAAGATTTAGTTAGATGGCAATTAAAACCAACCGAAAATGCTCCGCCAGAACAAAATCCAAAACTAGAAACATTTAGAAGATTCGAACACGCATACGACAAAGGGAAACTAATGAAATTCATAATAAAACTACAAGCTCTAGTAAAAGCAAAAAACACACGACAACTATTACTCTTAACAAAAATTTCAGACAGAGCTCACAATATAGATACACAAGAAGAAATGCCACTCCATTACCAAAGATCAAACCTAAGAGCCACGGTCTCAAGACTTTTGGCATACTGCATACTCGATCATGACAACCAAGAAATGCCTCTATACGATGCCCTGCCTTATCTAATAGAAGTCACCGTCAAAGCATATAAACAACTAGCAAAATCAAATCCGGAACAAATGGAACCTCTAGACCAAGAACTCCTTGCACAAGCAGAACACTGGCAATTAGAAGTAGTGCGCCTACAACTACCACAAAAAATAGAAGAAATTCTAGCACAATTTAAAAAAACAAAAAAAGAAAACTCACCAAACACTGAGCCGGAAGATTCATTCGACCCAAGAATCTAAAGAATTCCTCGAATCTTTTCCGCCGCCTCTTTCTTGTCAGAAGCTTTGAAAAAATAACTTCCTGAAATTAACAAATTTGCACCGGCATCGATACAAATAGGAGCAGTTTTGTCGTTAATTCCACCATCCACAGCGATATCCCCTTCGTATCCCAGATCACGAAGCTCACGAATTTTCGGCACCATATCCTCCATAAAACTTTGCCCACCAAATCCGGGCTCGACAGTCATAACCAAAACTTCATCCACCAAATCCAAAACATCTTTTACCGCTTCTACTGAAGTTGCAGGCTTAATCGAAACACCGCATTCACATCCAAGACTTCGTATTGTCATCAAAACAGCGCGCAAATTTTCACCACACGCCTCACTGTGCACAACTATTCTCGCCGCACCGGCCTCAGCAAAATCTTTCACAAATTTCTCAGGATTTTCAATCATCAAATGCACATCAAGTGGCAATTTACTTTTTATAAACTTAACAACCGGAGCACCAAGCGTAATATTCGACACAAAATGCCCATCCATAACGTCCACATGAATAACATCGACAAATTCTTCAACAGACTTTATCTCTTCATTCAGACAACCAAAATCAGCCGACAAAATCGAAGGCGCAAGTTTTATTTTCAAATTTTTTTCACTGTCAGACATATCTTTATTTTTCAATTTTATCCATTTTTTCAACCCTCCTCACGTGCCTTTCTTCAGACTCAAAAGGAGTCGTCAAAAATTTCTCCGTAATTTTTTTCATCAATTCCAAATCAGTCGTTCGCGCACCAACAGCAAGAACATTTGCATCATTGTGCTGTCTAGCCATTCCCGCCAAATTTTCATCTGTACAAAGCGCCGCACGAACCCCCTTAAGCTTATTTGCGGCCATAGACATTCCGATTCCAGTCCCGCAAATCAAAACACCCATCGCTCCCGCCTTCGCATGCTCAAGAACTTTTTCACCAACTTCCCTCGCAACATCCGGATAATCAATAGGATTCGCATCAAAAGCACCCAAATCCGTCACAGCAAACCCAAGAGACTCAATGAACGATTTTAGCGCAGTCTTAGCCTCATATCCAGCGTGATCACTACCTATAAAAACTATCGGTTTATCTTTTTTATTAAACATTTTCGTAAAAATTAAGGAATACTAAAACGCACCGGTAACAGATCTATCATCATGAACATTTTGAATGATCTTTGCCAAGAATGGCGCAATCGAAATTATTTTAAGTCCATCAAATTTTCTAGCTTCAGATATCGGAATCGAATTCGTAACAACAACTTCCTTGAAACCCGCAGACGAAAGTCTTTCCGCAACAGGATCAGAAAATACAGCATGCGTCGCCGCAAGATACATGTCCTTATTTGCTCCCATTTTCTTCAAAGCATTCATCGCATTCACAACACTTCCTCCGGTATCAATCATGTCATCATAAATCAAACACGTTTTCCCTTCAACATCTCCCACAACATGCATGACTTCCGATTCATTATGATTAGGGCGTGTTTTATGAATAATCGCGAGCGTCGCGCCAAGCAAATCTGCAAATTTTTTCGCATCTTTCGCTCCACCTGCATCAGGAGAAACCACAACAAAATCTTTTATATCTTTCTCAAGAAAATATTTAGCAAAAAGTTTATCAGGATTCAAATTATCTACAGGAAAATTGAAAAATCCCTGTTCCTGATCACTATGAAGTTTCATCGTAATCAAATGATCCGCTCCGGCAGTCGAAATCAAATCCGCCACAAGTTTCGCAGAAATAGGCTCACGGGGAGTCGCCACACGATCTTGCCTTGCGTAAGCATAATGCGGCATAACCACATGAATTTTCCCTGCAAAAGATCTTTTCAAAGAATCCAAAATTACAAAAAGTTCCATCAAATCTTCATTCACATTATGAGAAGCTGTTTGTAACACAAAAACATCCGATCCACGCACAGATTCTTTAGGTTTCGCATAAATCTCATTACACGCAAAACGCGTAATAACAAGATCCTCAAGCGCTATTCCCAAGCACTGCGCAACTTCTGCGGCAAGCGCCGGATGAGAAGACCCTGCAAACAATTTAATAGGATGATCGCTCATATTTATATTTATTCTTAGCTTAATTATAGCACATTTTCGAGCCTTAATAAACACGTTATTAAGCACTAACCTCCTTCAATATCCCCTCACTATCCAAACCATACTTTCTATAAAGCTCTTCCTCCCGCACAGATTCAACAAATTTTTCATCAATTCCAATTTTTTTCAAAACAGCAAGCATTCCGTTTGCACCACCAATCCCTTCCGCTAAAATCTCCGCAATCGCAGAGTAAAGCCCTCCAATCCCATGATCTTCAACAACAAAAACTTTTTTATATTTCGCCAAAATTTCCAAAACCACTTTTTTATCCAAAGGTTTTATCATCGAAAAATTATAAAGCCCACACTGTTTTCCGATTTTTTCTAATTCTTTCACGGCAATTAAACATTCGGAAAAAAGCCTTCCATGAGACAAAATCGCCACTTCACCACGACTCAAAATATCTCCATATTCCCTAACTTTATCCACCGCCTTCAATTCATATTTTTCATCAAAAATATTTTCGATTTCACTATCAAAAAGTCGCACATACGACGGACCAAAATCTTCAGAAATAAAATCAAAAACCTTTATCGCCTGATAATAATCCGCAGGACAAAAAACCTTCATATTCGGAATACTTCGCATGAGTGCAATGTCAGAAGTCGCATGCATTCCCGCCCCTCCCTGCCCCGCCGAAAGTCCGCTTCCAAAGCCAATAATTTTCACATTCAAATTTGGATAACAAATCATATCTTTGATTTGTTCCAACGCTTTTCCGGTCAAAGAAGACGCACCGCCCAAAACAAACGGCAATTTTCCTCTCACCGTACTCCCCGCCGCCGCAGTCACAAGATTCACTTCTGCAAGCCCAAAATTAAAGACTCTATCATGAAAAAATCTCGCAAAATTCGCAGGCTCAAAAACTTTCGGAAAAGCTCCCATGAAAATCATAAAATTCCCATGTTTCTTCAAAATTCTTATCATCGCATCGTCAAACGCTTTGTACGAATTATTTTTCATAAATTTTCTTTTAATTTTTCAGCCGCAATAGACATTTCATTTTCACTCAAAGAAGCTCCCTGATATGAAACTTTCCCTTCCGCAAATTCAATTCCCTTTCCACAAACTGTATGACACCAAATCACGCTAGGCCTTCTATTAGACGTAAATGCCCTCTCCACCGCATCCAAAATTTGCTCAAAATTATGTCCATTCGTAACCTGAATCACATTCCACCCAAACGCTTCAAACTTGTCCTGCAACGGATAAATATCCATTGAGGAAGACAAAAGCCCATCCGCCTGCACTTTATTGTTATCAATAAATGCAATCAGATTATTCAATCTGAAATTTCCGGCCGCCATAGCGGCTTCCCACACTTGCCCCTCCTGAAGTTCCCCATCTCCTAAAACCGCAAAAACTTTATTCGGTTTCCTGTCAGCCTTAAGGGCAAGCGCAATTCCAGTCGCAAAACTCAAGCCGTTTCCCTGAGAAACTCCTGAAGAAAAAACTCCGGGAATTTTTGGATTCGGACGAGTAGTCAAAATTCCACCAAGTTGTCCAAAAAACTTTAGCTCATGTTTATCAAAAAATCCCAAATCCGCCAAAATCGCATAAAGCGCTCCCGCCGCATGCCCCTTTGATAAAACCATATAATCCTGTCCATCCCATTGTGGTTTTTTCGGATCAAAGTTCATCACTTTTTGCCGACCCAAATCGCCATAATAAAGCGTGACCAAAATCTCCACCACGGACATCATGCTTCCGGCATATCCATATCCAGCTTTCGACGTCATCTCAAGACAATCCAGTCGGATTCTCGCCGCTTTCTTTTTGAGTGCTTCAATTGCCATAAAATGTGATTAATGAAACCTTGTAAAACAGTGTAGTGCAAGAAAACAAGGAACCTACGACCGAGCCGTACTTTACTGGTACGGCGAGTAAGAGGCGACGCAGTTAACGCAGCAATACGCTGTTTTACAAGGTTTTACACTGACCTCTCGTCTTCCGCATACACATATATGTATTCAGACTTATCGTAACCATAAATTTCATCAGGTTTGAAAAATCTTTTAACTTCTTTCTCTGCATTTTCTGCAGTGTCAGACGCATGAATAACATTACAAGAAACGCTCATTGCATAGTCTCCACGGATAGATCCGCCCTCCGCCTCACGAGCTTTTGTAATTCCAGTAATTTTTCTTACGGCATCTACAACACCAAGTCCCTCCCAACACATCGCAACAACAGGAGTGGATTGCATAAATTTAGAAACTCCAGGGAAAAATGGTTTGTCAGCGATATGCGCATAATGCTCACGTAAAACCGCCTCATCAAGAGTCATCATTTTCATTCCGACAAGCTTAAGTCCTTTGCGTTCAAATCTTTCAGTAATAAGACCAACAAGACCACGTTGAATCGCATCAGGTTTGATCAAAACTAAAGTTTTTTCTGTTACATTTGACATAATATTTTGATTAAAAAACATCCGCATTCTACTAGCTAAAAATGCTCAAAACAAGACAAAAAGTACATCATCAGGATATGCAGACAAAAGCGCAAGATTCAAAAAATTTTGCCATTCTCTCCTTATTTCCTTTCCTCAACGACAACATCAAAATCAAACCTAGTCTTTTTTGGTTGTTCCATATTTCTGTACCCAAGCGGAACAATCAAAGTCGGCAAAACATTTTGAGAAAGCCCCAAAACCTCAGAAACTTTCGCAGACTCAAATCCCTCCATCGGACAAGAATCTATCCCTTTTTCCGCCGCCGCAATCATCAAAGACATTCCTGCAAGATAAATTTGCTTCTGCGCCCAACATTTCAACTCCTCCGAAGATTTTGAAAGCAAAGAATTTGAAAGCATATTCTCAAAATTCGCACTTTCCTCATCACTATAACCCAAATCCTCCTTTGATTTAGCAACATATTTTTTCAACAATCCATTTTCCCCGGCCAAATCCATTTCTGAACACATCACAACCACGCAACTTGCTTCAGTAATTTGCGGCTGATTATAACAAGCAGGCAAAAGTGCATTTTTAAGTCCTTCATTTTTAACAACAATAAATTTCCAAGGCTGAACACCATAAGAACTAGGACTAAGCCTCGTAAGGTCTAGTAATTCATGTAAAACGCCATCCTCTATTTTTTTAGCCGCATCAAAATGTTTGCACGCAAAACGAAATTCCACAACTTCTCTCATCGATTTATCCATAAAATTAGGGTTAGAAACATTCATAAAAAGAACGACTTTAGAATCCCAGAATTCCCAAATCACTGCAACTAGAAATATATTTTATCCTCACTATATAACGATCTATCTCCCAATAAACGCACAAGCATAAACAGCCTCATTAACTACACGGTTAATCGCTTCAGGCTCAGCCGGTTTTTCGATAAAAACCTGAACAGCATCAGGCCCGATGATATCATTCAGTCACATTTTGTCAATTTTTTTGGAGGCGCCACCCAGATTCGAACTGGGGAATAACGGTTTTGCAAACCGCTGCCTTAACCACTTGGCCATGGCGCCGCAGAAGATTTCCTACAAGTTTTCAAACAAACATATATTTCATGGCAGGCCCAGAAGGATTTGAACCCTCACTAACGGTTTTGGAGACCGGTGTGCTACCATTGACACTATGAGCCTACATATTCAAGCATCGCGGGAGAAACTATAGCAAAACAGGCCTATTTCGCCAAACGATTTTATCCCTTCTCTGAAAACTACTTCGCGGATTTCAGAATTTTCTTTTTCGTCCGTCCAAATTCAAATGCCGAGGAGAGCCATTCAAGCTTTGATTCCGGAGAACTATTTTTACATCTCCTCAAACGATCAAGATCCAAATTTTCTTTTTTTATTTTCATAAATCTTTAAGTTTCAATAACTCCTTTAAATCAAGAATATCCTTATCCCTACCGGCATTTTGCTTCATAGCAATCAAATAATCAAGTGAAACAACCGGCAATTTCACCTTCCACGCCTCAACAACAGTCTTATCTTTATAATGTTTCTCAAAAACCAAAGAATCTTCAACAAGAATATCAATGTCCAAATGCGGTTTATCAGCAGAAATAAAAGTATAAGCCTTTAGCCCTTTCGTCTTTATCCAATTTTTAAGTTTCTTCTCATCAGAAAGATCATGAAGCTCTACAGGAAGCCTTGGCACATATCCTCTTTTCTCCATCAATTTATTCATTCTTTTCAAATTCTCAGAATCAAGCGCCAACAAAATATCAACATCGCCGGTAAAACGCGCATATCCATACAAATTCACCGCAACCCCACCAACAATCAAATATTTGATTTTTGCCTTATTAAAAACATCAAAAATTTCAGCATATACATTCATGCCACAATTATATCACACCAAACCAATCGATTCGCAACAAAAAACTACTCAGTCGCAGCCACTTCCACCTTCGCCTCGGAAAGTTTACATTTTTTCGTAAAGACAGTTCCGGCAGGAATCACTCCCGTCAAAACCGCAACACCATTTGTCGCCTTTATATCACCATCCGCAGTCTCTTTTCCAAGACGCGTAACGGTACCTTTTACAACAGAAATTTCTTTGTCATTAACCATCAATTTCACTCCGGCATCAGCAGTTCCACCATTCACAACAATCTCACCACCATCGGTCAAATCCACTTTCACATTCGCAGGATTCGCCCCAACTCCAAGATTAAATGCTTTTTCAAGTTTAATACCGTCTTTAGCCGGATCCAAAACTTTAGCATTTTTAACAGTATCCACAAACTTATCATCAAAAGCTTCATAATTCAGTGGTGTCAAATTAAGTTTAGCGTAGTCAATCGGATCCTTATCTATACCATATCCTGATTTTCTTGCCGCAACTTTGAGCTGATCAAATGTTTTTTTCAATCCTGTAGTAAGCCCAGTTTCAGGCAAGCCATCAAACATATCACTATCTCCAAGTCCAAGCTTTCCCCCAAACCCAAGCATCACAAAGGCCAAAGCCGCAAACGGACTTTTCGCATCCAAAACTTCTTCAAACTTCACTCCAAACATTTTCAACAATTTTCCAATTTTTGAATTCTCCATACATTGAAGTTTTGCCCCTCGAGTCGGAAGTTCATCTTCCTTAGCCTTTTCCTCAGGCTTTCCCTCTCCATCCGCAGGCTGAGTCTTTGCAAATTCTGCATATGCGGCTTCAAACTTACGACCTCCAGCAAGTTCCACAGAAACACCACCGGTAGCATTATATATAAATTTCGCTTCAATATTTTCTTCAGCAAAAGCTTTTCCTGCATCAATTGCCAAAAACGCCGTAAGATGAGCATACTTGACGGCAAAATCAGCTTTCGCTTTTTTCACAAAGCTATTTGCAAGTGCCATAGACACAATCATCTTTACGTCTTTTTCCAATGTTCCCGCCGCCTCCGCCATTATCCCAAGAAACTTCGCAAACCCTGAAAAATTAGCGTTTTTAGCAGTAAATTCATTAAGAATTGCCTCATAAAGTCCATTTGTCGAATTACTTTTAAGCGCATCAAAATTTGGAGTCGAAACATTCACAACTCTCTGAAACTCAATTCCGGAAACCTTTTCAACTTCATCCAAATAATTTTTCAAAGGTGGTGCACCAGCTGTTTCTTTCAATTTTCCGGAAAGTTCATTTTGCAATTCAGAAAAATCCCCTGTTTTTCTGTCCACAACTTCAGGCTGCGCAGGCTCTCCTACATCAGGAGCTTCAACCGAAGGTGGTTGTGAAGAACGTGCAACAAGTTTCGCAGCAGGTGCAGGCGCAGGTGCCGCAGGCGCTCCATTCAAAGCACTTTTAGCCTCATCAACAACCTTCCCAGCCTTATCTAAACCCTTCTTCGAAAACGCCTTAGTCCCCTCAAAAATATTCAAAAATCTCTTCTCCTTAAAACTAAATTTTTCTACAGATTTAAATTTATGCATATTTTTAGTATTTATTTTTATCAAATAATTATACCACAAAAAACACCAAAAGAGCAATCTTGTGTTCGGTTCCATAGTTTCAAGTGCACTCCTGAGTCGAAGCGGGCTTTGTAGAACAAGTTAAAATATACAGCAACCGGTGGCCTCATATCTAGT
>PFOM01000040.1 GCA_002792535.1 Candidatus Peregrinibacteria bacterium CG_4_10_14_0_2_um_filter_38_24
GTGCAAATCTGGATTGCAATGATTTATTATCTTTTGGTCTCGTATATCAAGGGAAAAACAAAATTTTCAGCATCGATTCTTAAGCTAACACGGATACTATCCGAAGTATTGATGGACAGAGTTTCTATTATCGATATTCTTGGGCTTAAGCCTCGTCAACTTTACAAAATTCGCATCAGAGATGACACTCAACTCGTCCTTTGTTGAAAATGTTTACCGGACACTAGTGGCTAATTTGAAGGAGGTATTGACGGACTGTGTTCATTGTGATACGAATACAGTCCGTATTTTTACCTAATATCGTTATGAAAGAACCAACATCAACACCGGCAATATTGCTAGCAACAGCCGTATTGACTGCAGGAATACAAGGATGTGACGGATATAGCCCGACTTGCTGGCCGACACACGAGGGCTGCCGTGATGTCCCAACTGTCCCGCAATCAAAGACCGATCAACCGGATCAAAAATGCTACAAAGGTGATGACTTAGCTTTAGTCTCAATTCAGAATATCGCTGAAGAAACTATCGCTGAGGCTTCAGCAGATATGGAAGGTCGCATTCTCAAACAAATTGGCCCAGACACATTCTTAGTGGCAGTATGTAATCCTCAACCGGAAAAATCACGTAAATTGTTGATTAGCCAAGGCGGGGGAGATTGTGGTTCTTTAGAATCAACATTGGAAAATTCCGGTGCTGATTGCAAAGCGGAACCAACCGCAATAATCGACAACAAATTAACAGTCCCATGTAATCCGGGAGAAAGTGCGACAATTTCGCATACAATCACGACATCTAAAAAGGAAAAAGACGAAGGGACAACAAAATCAGACAGAACTGATAGTGTAAAACTTATCGCTTGCCTCAAGGCTAAAGTGAAATTACTGTTTGACGCGAAATAGCATTTCGAAAACTCACACTATTGTCATTGTTTAGTCGCTTTGCTATACTTCTAACCCAAAGGATTAACTAAATTCACCTATGTTTGAAAATATGAACCAGTCCCCATATGCGGCAAACCCAAGCGCAAAACTCTCTCCGACATTCTTCGGAAAAGTGATGTTGTTTTTTACTGTCGCGATAATCTCTTCAATCGCAGGAATTTTCGTAGCAATAGTATTTCTTTTTGATTATTTTATGGCAGTTCCGGGCATAATGTTTGCCTTTTTTGTCGCAGAATTGATTCTCGTTTTCACTGCAAGAATGTGGAGCACAAAAGTGCCCCTAAACCGCTTCTTGTTCGCATTATTCACCTTTATTAGCGGAATCACGATAGCACCTCTTATCGCAATTGTAGCCGCTTCTCCTGCAGGGCTTGTAATCCTTGCGAAAGCCTTAATAATCACAGCATTTGTCTTTACGGCGGTCGGAATTCTTGGGTATACAACAAAAATGGATCTTTCAGGGATGAGAATGTTCTTATTCATAGCACTTATAGGAATGATAATAACAGGAGTTGTGGGCATATTCTTGCCATGGAGCAATACATTCGAAATGTTTTACGCAGGAATAGGAGTACTTTTATTCGCAGGATTCACGGCCTATGATTTTCAAAAAATCAAAACATATCCGGAAGACAGATACATCGACGCGGCACTTCACCTTTATCTCGACATTTTCAATTTATTCCTTTACGTCTTAAGGCTTTTAATGGCCCTAAATAGAAGAAACTAAGATGGACAAACTAATTTTTAAAGTCTCGGAAATACTACAGAGCCAGATAGGCAACAGCGAAGTGTACTCTTTTGATGTCCCGCTTGAGCTTGAAAATATAGAAAAAAGTGGAAACATCACAGGAAAAGTTGAAATAATGAGAATAGAAGATGGCCTCAATGTAATAGCAAGAGACATAGAAATGACTTCAAACTCAAAATGTACAAAATGCTTGAAAGATTTTCATCCGAAAGTAAAAGTAAAATTTGCAGAAAGACAATTCATGATAGAGAAGCCACTAAAAGTGGAAGATGAAAATGATTTATATTTGATAAATAAGAAAAATTACACAATAGATGCCACGGAGATGGTAAGACAGGAAATAATATTGCATTTTTCGATAATTTCGGTATGCTCAACTGGCTGTAAAGGCCTATGTCCATATTGCGGAAAAAATAAAAATCTGGCAAAATGTACATGTTCAGAGCTGGACGAGGCAGATTTTGAAGAAAATAAACCTCTTATGGCACTAAAAGAATTTTTTAATAAAAAATAATCATGGGAAAGAAACCAGTACCAAAAAAGAAGACCTCCGCCGCGAGGTCGGCACGAAGATACGGAAGCTTTAAGACGAAAACATTGAAAAAGCTTTCAGGGCTAACGGCCCTTGTATCATGCACAAACTGTAAATCAAGAATCCCTTCTCACAGGGTTTGCCCGGATTGCGGAATGTACAGAGGCAGACAAGTCATAGATAAGAACAAAAAGGTAGATAAGATCACAAAAGTAAAAGCTTAAAAATATGTCCAGTTTCAGGCATCTTGCCAGAACTTGCGTAATGCAGACGTTGTTTGCATATGAATTTCGGGGCGAAAATCCTGAAAAATTCATTGAACGGATTTTGGACGAATTCGCACCGAATATAAAAGATAAAATCTTCGCCAAAGAAACCCTTCAAGGAGTGATTAAACGTAAGAAAAAACTATTGGAGGTTATAGAAAAATTTGCTCCGGAGTGGCCTCTCGATAAAATCGCAAAAATAGATCGTGCGATTCTCGAAATAGGAGCATACGAGATTTTATACTCAAAAGAAGTCCCACCGATAGTCGCCATAAATGAAGCAATCGAAATTGCAAAACATTTTGGAGATGATAATAGTCCAAAATTTATAAATGGCGTTTTAAGTAGTATAATGAAATCAACATGCAAAACTTTACAGACCTCGAGAAAAAAATCGGAATAAAATTTAAAGATCAGAAGCTTTTAGAAAGCGCTTTCATACATCGTTCATACATCAATGAACACAAGAAAGAAGGACTCTCCGACAATGAAAGATTGGAGTTTTTAGGTGATGCAGTCTTGGAACTTGCCGCGACAAAATATCTTTTCGACACGTGTCCGGGAAACAAAGAAGGGGAATTGACATCTCTTCGCGCGGCGCTTGTTCGGGGAAAAAATTTGGCATTAGTTGCGGAAGAATTGGATCTTGGAAAATATTTATTTCTAAGTCACGGCGAAGAAAGATCCGGAGGAAGAAAGAAAAAATACATACTAGCAAATACGGCGGAATCTCTGATTGGAGCGATTTATTTAGAACAGGGATATGCAATCGCAGAAAAATTCATCAAAAAATTCATACTAACAGGTTTGGATGAGATAGTCGAAAAAGGGCTTTACATAGACGAGAAATCATTGTTTCAAGAAATTTGTCAGGAGAAAGAAGATTTTACTCCATACTACGAACTCATCGAAGATATTGGCCCGGATCACGACAAAAAATTTGTGATGGGTGTTTATATTCGAGAAAAATTGATTGCGCAAGGAACGGGATCAAGTAAACAAAAAGCAGAGAATGATGCCGCAAAAAATGCACTCAAAGTCCTTAAATGGCAATAAAATAAATGCAAAAATTTGACGAAAAATCCTGTGGGCTTGTGGTCTTCAGAAAAGAAAACAACGAAAATCTTTTTCTTGTTTTAAAATACCCGGGAGGACATTTTGATTTTCCAAAAGGGCATATAGAAGACAGAGATTCGTCAGAAAGGGCTACGGCATTGAGAGAACTTGAGGAGGAAACGGGGATCAAAAGTGTGAAATTTATAGACACATATCGGGAGGAAATTTCATATACTTACAACCGAAAAAACACATCCTCAAACAAACAGGTGATATTTTTCCTCGCGGAAACGGATGAGAAAGATGTCAAAATATCGCATGAGCATACGGATTATTATTGGTTGCCTTACGATGTTGCATTTGAAAAACTTACTTTCGATAACGCAAAAAATCTTTTAAAAAAGGCAAAAAGTCTGTTATGATGGAAAAAATATATCTAACAAAATTTTGCCGATGATAATAAATTTGGAAAACAAGATTGCGACCGGAAATTGTGTTTTAGTCGTACCGATTTTTGAAGGAGAATCTCCAAAAAACTTAAAAGAATTGCCAAGCAAGGTGTCTGAGTTTTTCGCTAAGGTAAAAGAAAATAAGGAGTTCTTGGGGAAAAAAGGAGAAAAACTTTACACTTATATCGAGGACAAAAATCTGCCTGAAAAACTTTTTTTGATTGGTCTTGGTAAAAAAGAAAATTTCAAATACAGGGTCGCAAAAGAGACGGGTGCAATGATAGGAAAACAGCTAAAGGCCGCAAAGGCAAAAGAGGCAACAATATTTTTGCCGAATGAAGTTAAACAATTCATAACGGAAATTTTGGAAGGTCTTCTTATTTCTCAATACGAAATAGACAAATTAAAAACGAAATTTTCAAAGAAGGAAAATCACAAAATTGATAAGGTTAAACTCTTTACGAAATTGGATAAAGACATTGTTGAAGAGGGCTTGGATAAGGCGAAAACGATGGCAGGAGCTTCCGATTACATCAGAGATTTAGTGAATTATCCTTCAAATATTGTTGATGCCCCTTACCTTGCGAACGAAGCAAAAAAAATCGCAAAAGAAAACGGATACAAAATAGAAGTTCTTGGAAAAAAAGAATTGGAGAAAATAAAAGCGGGAGGGATTTTGGCGGTGAATCAAGCCTCCAGAAAAGAACCAAAACTTGTAGTCTTGGAATACAAAGGCGCGAAAAATAAAGATGAAAAACCGATAGCAATAGTAGGGAAGGGGATAGTTTTCGATACTGGAGGGCTTCGTGTTAAGCCGGGCGCGCACATGGACGAGATGCATCAAGACATGGCGGGAGCGGCTGTTGTCCTCGGTCTTTTCAAAGTTTTGAAAAAAATGAATATTCGGAAAAATGTTGTCGGAGTTATGGCATTGGCTGAGAATTCTTTGGGAAGTGACGCATACAAGCCGTCAGATATAATCACAATGCTTTCAGGATTAACTGTCGAAATAAATAATACGGATGCAGAAGGGCGCGTAGTTCTGGGAGACGCAGTGACGTATTCGATTAAGTACAAGCCAAAAAGCATAGTTACCATAGCCACGTTGACAGGCGCGGTATACGTAGCGCTTGGTCATAAATATTCCGGACTCATCGCTAACAACAGCAAAATCAGAAGAGAACTTTTGCAGGCGGGAAGGGAATCGGACGATTTGGGCTGGCCATTGCCTCTACATCCTGAATACAAAAAAGCGATGGATAGCAAATATGCGGATGTAAGAAACAACGACAAAGAAACAGCAAGCGCGGCAGGAAGTTCAAAAGGTGCGGCATTCATTGAAAGATTCGTAGGCAAAAACGATTGGTGTCACATAGACATCGCAGGAACTGCATTTACTGACAGGCCAAAACCATACGAAACCTTCGGCGCTACATCAAGCGGATTCTATATGCTACTAAGATTTTTAGAGAAATAGGAGGGATGTGGCTATATGTTTAAATTTTTATGACTTGCTAAACTTTTTGCGTGTACATGTACACGCAAAATTTGCGAAGGCGTACATGTTAGCCTTCACAAACAGTTTAGCGGAATGAAAATTTAAACATATAGCCACATCCCTAAACAATTTCTCTAGAAGTTAGCTTCTTCGCTTTTACAAACCCTATATGAATAATAAGCCGCAGTCACAGCTTCTGCTGAACCTGTTATGGCTTGTTTGAATTCGGTGTCGGTACAGTCGCCGGCGGCAAAAATTCCGACTAAGTTTGTTTCACTTTTTTTATTGATTTTGATTTCTCCTTTGTTATTCAATTCAACTCCAAGATCTTTTGCGAGGGCTGTTTGAGCTATGTGGCCGATTGCAAGGAAAACACCACTAAGCTCAAGTTCTTTTCCTGAATAAGTTCCTTTCCCTGCCTTGAATTTTATTTTCTCAACTTTTTCGCTTCCAAGAATTTCTTCAATTTCAGTATTATACAAAACTTCGATTTTTGGGTTAGTCTCAACAGATTTTGCATTTATAGGTTCAGCTCTAAGAACATCACTGCGAACTATTATATAAACTTTCGACGCGTGTTCGGTCAAAAATAAAGCCTCTTTCGCCGCCGCATCTCCACCTCCGACTATTGCGACAATTTTCCCTTTGTAGAAAGCTCCGTCGCAAAGCGCACAATAAGAAACACCCTTATTCTCAAATTCTTTTTCGCCCGGAACTCCGAGATTTTTGTGATGCGTTCCGGTAGAGAAGAGGACTGATTTACATTGATATTCAGCACTTGCGGTCTTTACAGTAAAAATCGGGCAAGTATGCCCAACATTTTCATCACTTTTTGAAACTCCGATAACTTTTTCAGTTTTAATTTCCGCTCCGCTATGAGTAGCATGATCATACAAAGACATAGCCAAATCAGGCCCTGAAATGCTTTTCACTCCCGGCCAATTTTCAACAAGATGAGTAGTAGTAATAAGTCCACCCGGCATCTCAGCGAAAGTAAGAGTCTTAAGTCCAAGTCTAGTGCCGTACATTGCGGCAGAAAGGCCGCTTACGCCGCCTCCAATTATAATAAGGTCGTACATTATTGTTTCCAGATTATGCAATTAACAGGGCAACTATCGATAGCTTGTTGGATGTTTTCTTCTGTGTCATCCTGAGTCTTCGCATAAGATTTTCCATCATCGTTCATCTCGAAAACTTTCGGACACACCTGTGTACAAAGAGTACATCCTATACAAGTTGGTTCATCTACATATACTATTTTTTTTGCCATACGCAAAATATATCAAAAAAACTATTTAAATAAAAGAGGAAGGAATACATGTATAAATTTTTGTTCCGCCAAATACTTTGCTTAGCCCTAACATGTACAGGTTCGCAAATATTGCATATGCATGCATACGCATTAGTAGTGATTTGGAAATTTTTGATTGAAGGAATCTTTTCCAGATCCATTCCCTCCCGCAGGGAAGGCAAAAAAAAGACTTACTTCTCCAAAATTTTTAGAAATTTATAGAAAAGTTTTGAGGCCAAACGGGATGATTCATTTAAAAACCGATAATTCTCATCAAAAAATTTCACGATACATCCCCATCTACGTCAGAAAAATGGCAAGCTCAGGCACTCGCGGCCAATGAAAGCCAAAATGTTGAACAATGGGATCTAAAAATTGAGCAAGCAAAACTCACAAAGCCTGATTCTTTATACAGAGAGATAAGGCAGAATATTTCACGTTAAATGCATTTCAATATATCAGGATGAAATCAATAGTAGAACATAAAAAAAGGAGCTGGTAGTGGCAGAGTCACAGCAACAATCCTCTTGTAGAACAATTATATCAAATTAGAAAAAAATACAAAATCTTATAACTCTCTTCCCAAAAGTAAAGCGAATTTGCCAGTGTTTATCGAAGTCGAAATTTTACCCAATTCAATCAGTATGGATCTTATGCTTAAATCCTTTGTCTTTTCTAGAATTCTCACTATTTTTGCAGTAACAAACGGTGCCGCTTGAGAAGTTCCGGTAGCATATCCGTATTTATTCCCTGGCATTGTACTTAAAATATCCTGTGCTTTTACAGCATAATCAACCCACGTTCCGAAATTGCTTTGAGGAAGCTTTGTCCCGTCATTTGCAAGTCCTGTTACAGCGATAACTTTGCCATATGCGGCCGGATAATATTTTTTGCTGGTATTATAATTGCCTGCCGCGGAAACGACAGAAATGTCATTTTTAAAAGCATAATCAACTGAATCCATAAGAAGAGCCGATTTTTTCTTCAAGCCAAGGCTCAAATTTATAACATCAACATCATTGTCGACAGCAAATTTTATCGCTTTCGCTAAATCACTCATCTTACCCGTTTTCCCATCCGTAAATTTTATTGGCATTATCTTCGCCGAAGAATTACTCGCAATAATGCCTGCTACATGAGTTCCATGTCCATAATCATCACTAACGTCCTTATCGTCAGAAACCGCATCATATCCGGCGACAATTCTATTCTTTAAATCCTTATGATTTACGTCTACACCTGAATCTATGACGGCTACAACAATATCGGAATTTGCATGGACTTGATCTACAGTGGAAGCTTCATCATTATATTTATTCACTCCGTCATCGCTCAGCTCAACTTGGAAATTTGGTTCGGCATATTCAACAAAATCAAGTGAGTCATATTGGCTGGCGATATCTTGTATTTCTGCATTCGTTCTCAATTTTAAAAGAAAAACATCTCCAAGGGGCGACGAATTAACATCATTTTTGACTTTTATCACCAACTCTTTCTTTGCCTTAAAAATATCAAAAATATTTGTTTTTATGGTATTAGAGGCGAACCGTGAGGTTAGATTATTTGGGCCGTTTAGGGCTTCTATTCCCATTAATCCATATTCCGAATTTAACCAAGAGAGTTTTTCTTTTCCATTATCAGGTCTATTATCAGCCGTTCTATTACACGAAGAAAAAACAAACAAAATCAAAAGACAGAAGATTAAGGTTTTAAATTTTTTAGTAGGGGAGGAGAACATAATTTTTAAATCATAGAAGCTAATTTAGCAAATTCACCTCTTGTAATATTTTTAGTCGGACCGAACGTCCCGTTTTTGTATCCATCCACTAATCCCTTAGCTTTTGCATAATTAATATATTTTGCATACCAAGCAGTAGCGCTAGTATCGGGGAAAGTTACAGTTTCAGCGGTCAAATCTTTCTTTGATGCTTCAAGTAATATTTTCAAAGCCTCAACTCTTGAAACAGCCTGATTTGGTTTGAAAGTCCCATCACTATATCCGCCAATAATCCCAGCTGTTTTTGCAGCAGAAACATAAGAGGAATACCACTCACCGATTTCAACATCATTGAATGGTTTTTCGGAAAGAGCCTCCGGAACAGTGATTCCATATAGATTAACGACAATTTTCAGAAGCTCGGCTCTTGTTATTTGAGAATCTGGTTCAAATTTCCCTTCTGCCTTTCCATTGATAACACCTTCTAGTCTCAAGTTGTCTATGAATGATTCCGCCCAATGTCCTTTTACATCATTAAACGGTGTAGCAACATCTGACGACTGCAGTTCAAGCACAGCTGAGTCATTTACGAATTCATTAATTATTTCTTTAGAAGGTGTTGCTTTGGGTTTTGAAGCGCCTCCACCACCACCTCCACCACCACCACCACCTCCACCACCACCACCACCTCCACCACCACCACCACCTCCAGGAGCAACAGGCGCAGGATCAACAACAGGATCAGGTACTACGATAGGCGCATCCAATTTAAGTACAACTAATTGAAAGGCTTTTGTCTGAACGACAAGCCCTTTCGTAAGAGTTGCAGTAAGAGTTATAGGTGAATCGCCATCTGCGAAAACGGGTCTATTGATAGTTTGCCCGTCATTACTGACAACAGTCGGGTCAGACGATTCCCAAGTAATAATAGATCCGTTTACTGTTCCAATTGATGGCAACGGATTTGAAAGAGACAATGTAATATTTAATAAATCCGGATTTTCGCCTTGAATGCTCTCCTCCGACAAAGCATCTTTATCGGCCGTTACAAGCTCAACATCAGGATCAGAGGAAACAGTAACAGTCACCATGTAAACCTGAGTGGAAGAATCCTCGGCCGTGACGGTATATAGGGCAGGATTAGTGAAATCTTGAGCTACGCCTGAGGCTGGATCTATGGAAGCATTATCAGAGATTACAATAGTCGGAACAAGAGCGGTAACATCAACTCCAAACGGAACAGTTACGGCAATATTCATTTCTGTAATTACACCACTGCCCTCCGGAAAACCGAAAGAAGTTATATCTTTATCTGAATTTAGCGGTTCGATTATATTAACCGTATATGTAGTTGTTTGTTCTCCTACTGTTATTGTTAAAACTTGATCAACTGCGACGACAGAACTGTCAAACCCGGCGACACTTTCAGAGGTAATTGTTTCTACTTTTGTAGAATCATCGCTGTACGTTCCTGTGATAACCAATCCCGAAATGTCCAATGCCTCACCAACGGTATATGAAAGCTTGGATGCCGGAGTTGTGATGGCGATGCTCGAAAGAGTTGCAGGGATCAGAGAAGTAAGAGCGTTAAAGGCATTAATTCTTTTCCCTGAAACAACTTTTCCGGATAAAGAATCTAGAGAGTCTCCGGTGTTTAAAATTGTATTTTTGACTTCCGTATAAGTTAGATCAGGCCTATATCCCCAAATCAAAGCGGCAAGCCCGACAACATGAGGAGTCGCCATTGATGTCCCACTACTATAATCATATTTTTCATCTGAACCATCACTAAATCTTGTGATAGCTAAGTCATCCACGAAACATCCATTTCCTCCGCCGGTGTCAGCATTTCCATTCGCAATCCATCTTAGCCGAAAATCAAAATTACTAACCAAATATTCACTCGGAATTGTTAAATTTTGAAAATGATAAACCGCAGAGCCGGAAGGATCACTATCGGGATCTAACATAGCTTCATCCCACCGCAAGACCTCAGTAAAAGTACTCCCTCCATCATTACTAAATTCCAAAGACATATAATCAGCCCACCCGTCAGTAATATATTCGGTGTCACATCCTGACCAAAAATCAATACTTCCTCCATTGCTTAAATCATATTCAGGAGAGGTTACGGTTGAATCGGCAGTTTGAGCATATGGGAAATTTACTTGATCGCCATATAAAACATTTGAAAAGCTTCCGCCCAAACTAACAGTCCCGAAATCTCCGGTTTTCACCCATCCGTCTGGGATATTAGGTGCAACAACACTATCAAAATTTTCAGTCATCACGGGGATATCATCAGAGGGGACTGTGCTATAAATACTACTTCCGGGAGCTCCGACATCGACGGAAGTTAAGCCATAATTAGAGAAGGAAGCCAAATTATCATTTTGGTCTGTAGCCGCAACGGAAATAATATTATCCAAATCGTGATCAGCCGGATAAAAATGACTCAATTCATTGTTGTCACCAATCCCATCGTTTCCACCATTCCCGGCGGCCGCCACAAAAATTCCTCCCGCAGTTCTAAACCGAGTTATGGCATCAAGTTCTGATTGAGAAAAAGAAGAACCACCATAACTGGCATTTATTACTTTAGCCCCATTCTTGATAGCAAAATCGATAGACTTTATTTCAGAAACGATATCAAGCCCGAATTTAAGAGCCATTATTTTTACATTTGGAGCAACTCCAATAATACCTTTACCATTATTTTTTGCGGCCCCGATAGTACCCGCAACATGAGTTCCATGAAATGAAGTGGTAGGCAATGGAGTTTTATCATTATCTTCGTAGTCGTATCCGTGATTACAATTATTCAAAGCCTCCCCATTTTCATCTTTGCAATTTATTCCATCCCACATATTATCAATCAAATCAGGATGATTATAGGCAACGCCTGTATCAATAATAGCCACTATGACCGATGAATTTGTTCCTTCATTTATTGCCCATGCTTCAGGCGCATCAATATCTTTATCATCTGCTCCCGCAGTACCGTTTACAGTCTGCCCAGTGTTATCCAGTCCCCATAGCAGTCCGGCATCGGTGTCATCTGTACTTATTGTGGCAGGATAACGCTTATAATTCGGCTCGGCATATTCAATATTGGGATCTTTTTGCAATTCAGCGACTTTTTCCTCCACAGTCTTATTATCAGTAATTTTAACAACAGATGTATTTATTTCTTTTAAATCTTCAGACTTCTTCAATGATTTGGAATTCATCAAATTCAAAGCCTTTTTCCTTCCGAAAGAAGTTGAAATATTGATTTTATTATTTTTGTACTTCACCAAAACTTCGCCATCCTTGTAGTCATTTGAAATCTTTTCTGAAGGTTGATCGGGAGTATATGCGATATTCTCAGCGTATGCAGAGGCACCAACGCTGAAAAGAACATACAAAAAGACTAGGAAAGATATTTGGCATCTGAAGAATATTTTCTTGCTTATATTTAATATAGTCATCTGAAAAAATTTTACTCACTTGTGGGAAAAAATACAAAGGAAAAAGCCTCCCGTTGCCGGAAGGCTCTTTCCCCCTCATTCCTATGAAAAATGTCTAATCGTATATCGTTGTAAGGGTCTGTCTCTTAATTAGCCTGCAAGTCCTGCTTTATGCATTCTGTAAAGAAGCATAGCGACTTCTCCTCTTTCTACTTCCTGTGCAGGATGTAGGTAAGCTTTTCCTTCTACTGAGTATGAGTTGTAAAGATCGTAGCTGAATGCTGCGTTAGCATATTCATAGAACCATTGTGTTTCTGAATTATCAGCATATCCACATCCGTAGTACATATCACATTTTGTGTAATCGACTGGTGGGTAGTAGTAACCGTTTGCAAATTCATATCCTGTGAATTGTTTGCTAGCCTCAAGTACGAATTTTAGTAATTCAACTCTTGAAACATTGTTTTCTAGTCTTGCTTCCGTACCATTGTTGTACCCCTCAAGCATTCCGTAGAATTGAGCAGTTCTTGCGAATGTCATGTACCATGCATTTGAATCAACATCCTTGAATCCAAGGTCTGATCCGCTTGCAGGAAGTAAATTAACATTAAACGCTTTCAGAACAACCTTAAGAACTTCAGCTCTATTGATGTTCTTGTAAGGTTTGAAGCTTCCATCAGCATATCCAGTGAAGATTCCATTTTCAGAAACCCATGTCAATGCTTCACAAAGTTCGCTAGAGTTGTCAACCATGTCAGAATAAAATTCTCCACATGCAGCTTCCGTAGAAGGAACTACTTGTACAGGTTCTTCCACAACAGGAGGAACGCAAGTAGGATCTTTGTAGTTTACTTCGCAGAAAGTAGGCTCTGTTGTTGTATCATCAACGATAACAACATCTTGTCCTCCGAAATATCCTGTGTTTCCAATTACGAATGTTCCGATTTCAGTATCTTTTGAGCTTCCAGAAGATGCTTTAGAGATAAGTTTGTAAGAATAAACTCCATCTTTCAAAACTTTTTTGCTTGAATCAAGACCGTTCCAGAATACTTCGTTGTATCCTGCAGTTTGTTTAACGTAGTCTAGAAGTTCAGCTTTTGCTTTTCCACCTGCTGTAGTACCTTCGTAAACAGCTAGGAAAACCTCAGCATCACCATCAAGAGTATATCCGAAAGTTCTTCCCATTCCTTTTTCTAAAGCCGCAGGAGCAGCAAAGTCAGCAGTAATATTTGTAGCTTTGCTTGAAGCTATGTCTTCTTCAACATCGAATTCTACCCATTCTGTATCAAGAACTTTGTCTTCTGTAGCATTCTTAGCTGTGATCTTGAATGACCAGTTTTTACCGTAATCAACTTCGTCTCCGTTTTTGTCGTATCCATCAAATGATACTGCGTACCATTTGTTCTTATTCATTGTTTCAGCTTCTACAAGAGTAACCTCTTTCTTTCCATCTTTGTGAGCTTCTACTGTAACTACAGATGAAGTGTCAACCTTGAAAACAAGAGTTGTTGCTTCGTACTGCGCAGGATCAAAAGATGATTTTGTGACGTAGATATTTTTTAATGTTGGCTGAGCATATTCAAGATTTACAGATTTTGTAACCTTGCTTCCGTCAGCTCTAACTGTGACTGCCCATGTTCCGGGTTTTACATAGTCTCCATCGTCGTCAGTTCCATCCCAAACTTCTTTATAATCTCCATCATCAGCGCCTTGGTCGTCAAGAATCTCAACAACTTTATTTCCCATCTTAGCTTCAATAGAAAGGTATTTAGCTTTAGATAGAAGTTCGAAGTCGATTTCTAGAGCACCGTCTTTTACCGGATCCCATGTTTTTGAAGGATCAAGTACAAGATCGCTGATGTTTCCGTTGCTAGATGCAGGAACAGTTGTAAGATTTACAGGAAGAGTTGCTGTGTTTGTACCTGAATCATTTGTAGCTGAAACGTAAACTGTATAAAGTCCGTCTGCAAGAGCTACGCCTTTAGAATCTTTTCCGTCCCAAAGCATAGAATGAGCTTCTGTACTTGCGTAGTACTTAGTCCCATCATATTTATCAAATGTCTTAACAACAGTAGGTCCGTTTTTAACTTGAACCTTAACGTATGCGTCTTTATCAATAGTGAAAGAAATGTCAGTTTTCTCATTTTTTTGTGCTGAGAAAGCTGGAAGATCAGCTGAAAGCTCAGTAACCTGAGGAGCAGCTGAAACTGCTACAACTTCATTGTCGATATAAACATCTTTGAAATCAGAATCTACTGGATTTCCAGCCATATCAAAAACAAGAACTGCAATAGCGTATGTACCATTTGGGTAAGCTGCACCATTTACAGTATTACCTTCCTTTCCGTACCAAGTATATGCAATACCTGTAGAAGGCTTAGTGGATACAAAACTTACGGAATTACCTTTGCTGTCTACAAGGTCTCCTAAGTTTATACCGGAAGCGTCTTGAACGCCAGCGACAACACTGTAAGTTGTAGCAGTTCCTACTAGATCGTAAGAAACTTGAACAACTTCACCGTTGTTAGGGTTGAAAGTGCTTGGAGAAACAACTTTCATGTTGTTTACACCTACACCGGCCGCGAATGCAACTAGATTAGTACTTGCGATTGCAAGAATAGCTGCTGCAGCTAAGAACTTTTTCCACATAAATATATAGGTTAAATATATATAGTAAATCTTGTTTTTGATAACAAGGTGACAATTGTACAGGTAATAAAAGATTTGTCAAGTATATTCTTTTATTTTCTTTGTAATCCCCGAAAACCGCAGTAGATAAACAAAAAACCCCTTTCGGATTGTGAACGAAAGGGGTTTTTATGTTGAATAATTTTTTTGTTCGCGATTCTTATTTCATCAATCTGTAAAGAACCTCTGCAACCTCTCCACGTGACATAAGGTTTGCAGGATACAAATTTGATCCGTCAAATAATCCAAACTTGCTAGCCAAGGCCGCATATGATTCGTACCATGATCCTGATTTTACATCAGAGTAGTTTGATCCGTTAGGGGAGTATGAAAGGCCTATTGCTTTTGCAGTTTCAAATATAAGTTTTATTGCTTCAGCTCTATTTATAACGGCATCAGGTCTTGCAGTTCCTTTTCCTTTATCTCCTGAGAAAATACCTTTATCTTTTGCAGTTTTTACATATTTCATATACCAAGATCCCTTAATGACATCTTTAAATCCAAGGTCTGTACCGTCATCAGCCTCTAAAACAAGACCAAAAGCCTCAATAACAACTTTTAGAAGTTCCACTCTATTTATAGTCTGATAAGGTTTGAATGAACCATCGCTGTAACCATTGAATATGTTGTTTGCAGAAGCCCAAGCGACAGCATCACAATATTGATTTGAACTAGATACATCACTGAATTTACTGCAATCGCTAGATGGAGTAGTAGTAGGAGTAGGAGTGACAACAGGTGTAGGTGTTTCAGTTCCTCCACCTGTAACAATAGTTACATTTGAGCTTACTCCGTTTGAAGAAGATGAAGAACCGCTTGAAGAGCTTGCGCTGATATCTCCAACAACTCCAACTACAAACAATCCTGTTTCAGTTTCCGTGCTCTTTGCTTTTGAAACTATCTTATAAGTATATAAATCTTTTGAAAGAGTTTTTCCGTTTTTATCTTTTCCGTTCCACACTATTTCTTGGCTACCTCCAGCCATATCTTGAACATGGTCCAAAAGTGTGGCAATTACAGATCCTGAAGAGCTCTTTCCTTTGTGAATTGTAATAGTAACATCAGCTGTCTCTTCAAGCTCAAAATTAAGAGTCATAGAGTCATTACCACTAGTGACAACAGGAGTGATGTAATCATTTGTTACATTTGATTTGCTGCTTGAATCTGTATCTTCAGCAAGATCAACGGAAACTTTTGCGCTGTCGTAAACAGTGTCGTTTACTGTATTTTTTGCGACAAGTTTGATTGAAATAGTGTCATTATAATCATAATTACCTCCATCCCATTCAACGGCATACCAAGTATTTTTAACTACTTCCATGTCCTCTTCGATTGTGTCGTCATCAGATCCTCCCTGCATAATAACAATATCAACTTTTGCGTCATTTTTTAGTCTGAAAAGAATATTTGTATGTTCACCAAGATCATTATCAAATTTATCTTTTGATACATACAAATCAGAAATAGAAGGCTTGTCGTAAGATACTTCGATTGATTTTGAAGCCGTAAGGGAAGTAGATCCTTTCTTTGATTTGAACATTATTTTCCATGAACCGGTATCTGCATAATCTCCATTATCATCAGTTCCATCCCAGTTTATTTCAAGATTATTTTCTTTAACAATTGATGTCTCGTTGTAAAGTTCTACTATGTCTGTGCCTCTTACCGCTTGAACTAAAAGCGAATCAAGATCTTGATCCACATCAAATTTAATTTTCAATTCCTCATCGTTAGCAGGTTCGAATTTTGAAGAAGGGCTGACAGAAATATCGCCAACATGAGCATTGCTTGAAGATACTGTTCCTCCTGAGTTATTTACAGATACATCTTTTTCTTCTTTTGTTACTCCATATGCATTTTCAGCAAGGATAACAACTTTATACGCTGCAATACTGACATAGCTTCCTGAAGTGTCTTTTCCGTTCCAAGCGACTGAATGAGTTTGATTTGCATTAAATGAATCTCTGTCATAGTCACTAAAAGTTCGAATAGCTCCATCATTATTTCTGATTTCTAGAGTAAGTTCAGCATCTTTTGTATTTCTAAATGTAACAATAGAATCTTCTATGTCAGGATCAAATGAAGAAGGAATTACGGTAACGCTATCAAAAGCAGGCTTATTTGCATTGCTGTAAGCGACTGTAACACTCTTTGATGATACAAGATTTACTTCTCCACTCTTTGATGCTGTCAAAGTGACAGTATATACTCCGGGTTCAACAAGGTGTCCCGCATATTGTCCATCCCATTGGAAAGACCCTGAAGTTTTTTCATTAGTTGTTCCAGCCGTAAAAGGTTTAACAACTACGTTATACTGATTTTTAATATCAATTTGTACTGAATCCGCAGGTGCGGCAAGAGTATAAGCTGTCGTCAAGTCTTCGTTGTTTCCGCTTGCAGAAGGGTCAAAACTTGCTCCAGCTAACGTAGGAGTTGAAGTGAAAGATGTTAGGGAAAGAGTTGTAGGTGAGTTAACAGTGATATACGTATAATCCTCATGAATATCAGCCCCTGAAGCAGTTTGTTTCGTTGTTGTTCTTACAGTATATTCTTTATTCGGCAAAATATTTCCGCTTGAATCTTTTCCATCCCAAGAAAGTGTAGGTTCTTGAGTCTTCGTATAATTTCCGGCAGTCAAACTTTTGTTATCTATAAGAGTATTTTTTACGACATAGTCTTCTTCGCCCCATTCTACAACTTTTACAGTGACAAATCCGTCCCCGACAAGAGTAAAAGAAATATCAGAAGTCTGAGCATAAGGATTGAAACTTGCTGGAGTGGCCACAAGATTCTCAGTATAAATATTTGGACGAACGCCAAAATAACGCATATAGTCATTATAGTATTTTGGAGTTCCAACATACACTCTGACTATATAATCTCCATCGGGACATACAGCCCCAATTGATCCACATGCGCTTTTAGCGTCAGCAGTATCATCGATAGACTTTCCATCCCAAGTTAGTGTTGATAAAGAAGTTAATAAGTCAGAAAATGTCCCACTTACAGTTAAATCCCATTGTGGATACAAAGTTTTAATAACTTTATCGTTTTTTTGAATTTCCACAATTCCTGAAGAACTAGCTAATTCTCCAGCAAAATCAGTTGTATTAAGAGTTACGTTAACATTCAAAACTTGACCCTTGCTAGGTTCAAAATAATATAAATTTGAGCCATCGACGGTAAGGGATACAGAGTTAACCAAATTAGCATTGGTTGGAGCTGACGCAAAAACAGATGGCATGCTCATCGCAACCACCAAAACGGCACATAAGCCGGATAAAAATTTCTTTAACATAATCCTTATAGTTAATTATAAAACAGGGGGCTATACTACACAACATGCACCACACTAGTCAATAGAATTCAATAATTTTCCTATCAAATAAATCGTTCCTGGCGCATGAAGAAGTCTTTCGCCATTTTCATCATAAACATTTAAAGGGAAGTTTCCGTCTAGAACATTTTCTCCCACATTATAAGGCGTGCCGTAAGTTCCTTTTAAAAATTCATGGTCGTTTCCTCCGATTTGTGGGTTATCTCCAACAACGAGTATTTCTCTAAGCTTAGCATCAAAATCCATTTTTCTTTTCTCTTTCAACAGCTCTCCGAATTTCAAAATCCCATAATCTTTATCTCCATTTTTCGGTACAATCACGACACCGATTCCGGAATTCCCAACAGTAACAAAATCTTCATAATTAGGCGAAATTTCTTTCAAAAAGTTCACAACAATGTCGTAAATTTTATCCGAAGTTTCATAGACATCTTGGATATTAACATCTTCACCACGCCCTTTTGATCCAATCACAACAACAACTTCATGTTTATCATAATGCATTTTTCCAAGGCCTTCCGTTCGTCCTGCAAGCTCATCCATAAGCCATTTTCGGTTTACTAATTCTTCCGGCCATGCGACTCTGTAAAACTCTTCATATTCGTCGGTATCTGTATTGAAGGCATATCCAATCGATCCATTTTCAGAGATCAAGTAAAGGTTCTCCAAAAATTTCTGTCTTTTTGAAACTTCAATATTAGAAAGAATAATTTTAAGTCCATGTTCTTCAAATGAAGATTTTTGGCGACCTGTACAAAAAGCTATAGGCATTCTACATGCCAATTCGTAAAGAAACTTTGCCATCTCTGCAGATGGAGCAATACTTCCTTTTTCGGTTACAGTTCCGTCAAAATCAAACATCGCCGCCTTAAACTTCTCTAAATTTTTCATTTATTTTTGTGCTTCTTTTTTAATAATTCCCCAGTGATAAAGATAAAGTGGAAGTGCAACCAAGAACATCGCTAGATATTGAGCAAAATCACGTTTTATCTGATTGTCATTTTGTAATGTATTTCTTTCTTCAGCTCTCTTAACGCATTCATCGACTTTCACTTTTTTATCTTCTTTCGATAAAGAAGCGTCTACTTCGTATCTCGTGCCCTTCGAATCGTATGAATAAAACAAATTATCCTCGCCACATTCGCCGCCTTTTATATCCATAGGGTAGGAGATATTATCCCAGCTTCCATGTACTCCAAAAACATATTCACGAATTACGATATTTACAGCTCCAATCACGGAAATAAGCAGTACAACAATAGAAATAGCAGTTACAAGGTAAAGATAAATTGATCTTATTATTCCAACTTTTTTAACATCTTCCATGATAATTTTTATTAAGGAATTTTCAAAAACACTATAGCATGAAACTTCAGAAGTAGAAAATAATTAGTGAGGGAGGGAAGGAACAAAAACATATTTTCAAAAATAGCTAAAGCGCAACATGCGCATCGCTCGGGCTAACATGTACGCCCTTCGCGAAGCCTCGCATCATGATGCTCGGCTCTTTTAGCAATATTTTTGAAAATATGTTTTATTCCTTCCCTCTGTCTAATATTTCTTATCCTCCCTCAATTTCTTCGCTTTCTCGAGCATGCCATCACGAAGCGTTTTGAAAACATTATCATAAGGAGGCCTCAAATAAAGCATCAACCAATCCACAGTCTCGGCCACCGCCTCCACATTCTGAGTATAAGCCGTAAAATGAACATTCTTATCGACCATATCGAAATATTGCATAATCAACGCTCCGGCATTATGCACAATATATTCGTCGCGATTGCTTATAGTTTTTGGATCAAGGGTGCGAATCAAATCTCGATAATAAATAAAATCATTCATCGGATTTTTCTCTATAGCTAGCCTAAAATTCTCTCTGCATTTCTCCAAATTAAAGTCCGGATTTTTTCTGTTACAGTACAAAACTCCTTTCAAATAATAAGCCTGCGCATCCAAAGGATTCAACGCAATTTCTTTATCTATAAGTATCATCGCTCTTTGAAAATCCTTTTCCTGTAGCGCTTTGTCGCCAGAAGCTAAAAAATAATTTCTAGGAAAAAGTGAATATTCAAAAACCGCAGGGTTGAATGTTTTTTCAATAAAAAGAAGCGAACCTTCATACAAAGAGACAGCGCACACAATCACCGCAAATCCGATCAATAAAAATTTATAAAACTTAGAAGGGGACTTCTCTTTTTTGATGAGCATACTGCGAATAAAAGCCATAAACAAAAACAGCAAAATCAAATTTTGCAGAAAATTAAAATTATAATCGATTAAATTATGAGCAAATCCTCCAACGACGGAAACAAAAAGAACAAACACAATATCTTTTTTTACTATACTCAATTTGACCTTATCCTTGCCAAAAACTCTCTGTATAAAAAATATGAACAACGTTACCAGAAATCCCAAAAATCCCAAAAGTGCGACAAGTCCATTCTCAACTCCGATCTTCAGGAAAATATTGTGTGGATGGTCTGCATTCGCCAACACAGTTTTTTGAATAGGATTATATGAATCTCTGAAACTGAAAGGTCCCCAGCCAAAAAGCGCTTTCTCATCTATAAGTTCAAGCGATCCTTTCCAAAAATCCGCCCTTTCCGTGACAGAAGTAGAGCTGTCTGTCGTCGCAAACTCAAGCCGTTTTTCGACATCGATAACTTCATTTCCAAATGATCTAAAATAATTCGCTCCGAAGAAAAGTCCGATTGCAATCCCTCCCGCAAGCATCACATAAATGACTTTCTTGAGATCAATTCTCTTGAAATAATATATAAACAAAACCAAAATCTGTCCCGCAAAAGCAATCAAAGCCCCTCTCGAAAAAGTGAGTAGAAGTCCTGAAAGAACAAATCCGCACAATACAGAAAACTTTAGATCAATTTTTTTGTTCACAACTGCCACCAAAGGCCACGCCAAAAGCAAAAACAACGCAAACGCATTTGGCCAAACATTTGAATGTTCGAGGATATTAAAGAACGGACCAAACATCCGTACTTCTCCACGCGTAAAATAAAAGATATACCCAAGTAAAACGGCAAAAACGGAAAACCACATAACCACTTTTAAAAACTTATCCACAAAGCCAACCTTCATATTAGAGTAAAGAAGATACAGTAAAACTGCGCTCAAATAAGCCAAAACTTCGCTAAACCCAAAATTTCGCACTTGCGAAAACATAAAAGACAACACTACGAAAACGCAAAAAATCCCCAAAAACATCATCTCATACAAATTCCACTCACGCTTTTTCCGAATCTCATAAACAGCCATAGGCAAAAGCAAAACGCTGAACAAGAGAACCATCGGAAATCCAGCACCATAATCATATTTATTAAAAACCGGATTAAAAAGCGTTACCGCCAAAACAAAAACAAGTGTATAAAAAGAAAAATTCTTCATGCACGGATTTTACCATAAATTGGAATTAGACAAAATTTAGTTTAAAATATATGAGGAAAGACTATAAGGTATTTTTTAAAAGAGTCAACACTTAGCAAAATGCAAAACCAGAAATTAAAAGCGATATTGATAGATATAATAACTCCGGACACAACGCCTGAAGAAGCGCAAAGTCGCATGGAGGAATTGGAAAATCTGACGAATACTTTTGGTGGCGTTGTCGTGGTAAAGGCAATGCAAAAGCGTGGAATGCCGGACTACGACACATATATCGGAAAAGGAAAACTCGATGAAATAATAGAAATCGGAAAAGCAAAATGCGTGGAAGTCATAATAGTAAACAATATTTTGAAACCGCGCCAAAGCTATGCAATAGAGGAACGTTTAGAAAAATCAGGCATGAAAATTTGGGACAGAATCGATTTGATTTTGAAAATTTTCGACAAACACGCAAAAACAAGTGAAGCGAAATTGCAGATAGAATTGGCCGGAATCGAACACATGGGGCCGCGAATTTTCGGAATGGGACTTGATTTGATGAGGCAAGAGGGAAGAGTCGGTGTGCGCTCAGGACAGGGAGAATCGAACATCGAGATAATGAAAAGACATTTGCGAACTCGCAAGCAAAATATTTTGAAAAAATTGGAAGATTACGAAAAAATAAGAAAACTTCATCGTGATCGCAGAAAACGTCAAAACTTGAAAACCGCGGCAATAGTTGGATATACAAATGCCGGCAAAAGTTCACTCCTAAATGCCATGACAAACAAGGGCGCATACGTTGCCGATCAGCTTTTTGCTACACTTAGCACAAGGGTTGGAAAGCTCTACATCCAGCCGAAAAATGAAGAAGAAGGGAAATACACTCACGGACAAGAAATACTTATTTCCGACACAATCGGATTTATTCAAGACTTGCCTCCGTCGCTTATCCAAGCCTTCAAGTCGACATTAGCGGAAACTATAGAGGCTGACATGATTTTGCATGTAATCGATGTCACCGATCCACATATTCATAAAAAAATAGAAGTGGTGGAGGATATTTTGAATCAGATTGGAGTGGGGGACAGCCCAAAAATTTATGTGTTCAATAAAATAGACTTAAGTGTAAGAAACCTTCCCGAAGAGCCAGACGCAAACGAATACAGAGGGATTGTGAAGGCGGCGAAAATGGCACCAAAAAACCTTGGTTGGGAAGAAAAAGAAAGAGTGGAAAGAGAAAAAACCAAAGAAATAAAAACGCCAAAAGATCCACTTCATGAAATAAAAGCAAAATATTTACATCATCGTCCGGTCTTTGTTTCGGCGATGGAGAAAGCAAATTTGGACGAACTCACTCAAGTGATCTCAAAGTTTTTATAAAAAAATTCTGTACTTGCATAGGCCAATAATGTTAATATATAAAAAGTTTGATAAAGATCCCTCATATCCTTATTCAAAAAAACATGGCCCACAAAAATCACATTACTTGCGCTTTAAAAGTGTCGATTATTGGCTGTGGTAGCGTTGGCGCGACAACTGCATATGCATATCTACTTTCTGGCACAGTGACGGATTTGACGATAGTTGATGTCGACAAAAAAAGAGCTAAAGGATTGATGTTGGACTTGGAACATGCATTGTCGTTTACTCCCCACATGCAAATAACTGCGACAGATGATTTTTCCAAAATTGCAGGGTCAAACCTCGTAGTAGTAACAGCAGGAAAGCGCCAAGCAAAAGGCGAAACAAGACTCGACCTCGTGAAAGCAAATAAAGAAATTTTCAAAAATATTATTCCAAAAATTGCAACAGCGGCTCCGGATTCAATAATGCTAATAGTTTCAAATCCGGTGGACGTCCTCACTTATCAAGCGATAAAACTTGCCAAATTTCCAGAAGGCAGGGTCTTTGGTTCAGGAACTTTATTAGATAGTTCCCGTCTTCAATCTCACATTTCAAAGAAAATCAGAATCCACCCGAATTCAATCGATGCATATGTTTTGGGAGAACATGGAGATACATCATTCCCGGTTTACAGCTCAGCAAATGTTCTCGGAAAACCATTAAAAGACTTTGATGGTTTTTCTCAGAAAGAAGCGGAGAACTGCTACGAAGACACTCGCAAAGCCGCATACAGAATAATAAATGATCAAGGTTACACTTGTTATTCAATTGCGACTGCAATTCGCGAAATTACAGAAGCGATTTTTCAGGATCAACATAAAGTTTTCCCACTTTCAGTTCCGTTAAAAAACTACTATGGACACAGCAATGTTTGCTTGAGTGTTCCATGCATAGTCGGCCAAGGCGGAGTAGAGCAAATCATCAAAATTCCGCTTAACGCAAAGGAAAAAATCAACCTCGCAAAAAGCGTCAAAACAATCAAACAATTCTTATAAACCTTATTTATTATTTCTTAAATCATATTTTTTATGGTTAAAAAAACTGGAGAATGTTGCAGTTCAGGAGGTGAGCAAAAATCATGCTGTATGCCACACAGCGGAGGAGTACGCAGATGTAAAGGCATGCTTATGCTTCTTCTTGGAATAGTATTTTTATTGGGAACACTTGGATATGTTCCTGATCTTACATTTGCAAAATACTGGCCTGTATTCTTAATCGTTCTAGGATTGCACGGATTTTGCCCATGCCATAACAATTGCAAAAAATAAAGAGTTTTTCAAATAAACAAAAAAGCCCTTTCTTCCAAGAGATGGCTTTTTTGTTTATCTATAAATCTAACGCGCCCTGCCACCTAAAACTTTTCCACCATAATTTTTATTCAACTTTCTATGCTCCGGTCTCCAGTTGAACTGTCTTCAACATATATTCTATACAATCGGATACGCTTTCAACAAAAGCGGCAGGAGTGTCAAACTGTAAAGGCAATCTCATAACAGGATTCCTGGCTGACCCACCTTTTGCGACAACTATTCCAAATTCAGGAGCAATTCTCATACCATGAACAAGCTTGCTGGGATCTCTAAACTCAAGACCGGTCATTCCTCCAATTCCAACAACATCTCTTACCACACCGGGATATTTATCAAGCATAGGTCTCAAATTACCCTGAAATTGATGTCCTCTGGCATGTACATTTTCCCAAAGTTTTTCCCCTTGAGTAATCTCTAAAACTTTTCCGGCTGTGACAAGAGCATCTCTACCACGATTAAATGTATCAAATGTATTTCCTGCTCCGCCTGGCGCGGCCTTAACTTGTTCTGCAACATCTCTTCTAACAGCTAACCCTGCCATAGCTTGACCATCTCCGATTCCCTTCGCAAAAGTAACAAAATCAGGCAAATGTTTAGGATTTTTAGGATCGGCCCAGCGATTGAATCCAAATAGACCTTTTCCTCCTGTTGCACGAACAAGAGCTTGAACATTATCATAAATTTTTCGTCCGCCGGCATCAGAAATACGTTCAGCCAATTCTCTCAAAAAGGCTATATCTAAGAGCTTAAATCCTCCAACTCCTTGAATACCGTCTTCCATTATAAGAATAGGTTTTTCTCCGGCGTTTACACATGCCGCAAAGACTTTGTCCAGATTTGATCCATCAATATTAACATGCCTAGCATTTGACTTCAAAGATGTATCACCTTTCCAGCCTTCTGCATCACAAATAGCATTCATTTGTAGTCCGCATCCACCATAATTTTCTGATAAAGCCAATAATCTTGAACTTTTTTCACCACCAAGTGATCCCATTGCCAAACGGATTGCTTGCTCATTTGCTCCGGTACCAGTAGTAGCCAATTGAAGAAGGAAATCTCCATACGGCCCCAAAGCTTCATGTAAAGCTTGCATAAATAAAGTAGCAGGCTCGAAATATTCTGTAGTGTCGACCAATGTTGCATTCGGAAATCGTATTCTCGAAGCGTTAACTGCGGCGTTAATCTCATCAGCATGTCCTCCCATGGAATAACTCAAAATACGTTGGTGAAGATCATGTAATTGAAGTCCTTCCGGAGTGACAATATCAAACCCCTTTCTTTGCGCAACTCCGACTCCTGGTGGATATTTCCCTCCCCAAGGTAAAACAGAGGAAAGAGAAGATTGAGCCTCCATTGCGGCCATATCGGTCGCAGGCATATAAGGTCTCCCGTCAGGAGCATTAATTCCAGCCATATTAAATTTTATTATAAAATTAAAACAGAGGATAGTAATATCATAAAATATAATAAAATTTCAACATAAATTTATATACTTTTCAAATCTCTATACAAAACAATAAAAAAAAGTTGACAAAACCTCAATAAAAGTATAAAAATAAGCCAATGGAAAAAGCATAGAAGAAATCCGAGCGAATCAGCTCAAGGCAATGAAGCCTGCCTAATTGCAAAAAAGAAAGCAGCATAAATACAACAAAAAAAGGCCTTTCGAAAGGAAGGTCTTTTTTAAGTCGTATCAATACGGAAACCACTTTTTTTGCAATATTTGGTGGGTCTGACAGGACTTGAACCTGTGACCAATCGGTTATGCATTTCACTATCACTTTCGTGACCCCTTTCGGGTTTGTAATCTGGACTATACCTTCCTCCACAAGGGAGTCTTACCGTCTAGTCTCTACACCTTGTCCGATTTTACATCGGACCTTGGCTCGGTATTGCCATGCTTGAGGCCAAAAGCCATAAGTTTAGGTTTCACCGAATTTGATAAGTTATACTTGAAAGTTGCCTCTCAAGCAGCCCATCGACCGCAAAGCTTAGCGCAAAATACGCCTTAGCCATGCCGTCCTTAAGCCGACTGCTCTAACCAGCTGAGCTACAGACCCATTTGTTAACGAACACTCGAATCGTCTAAACTGAATCGCATTATAAACAATAAACTCTTAAAATAAAACAAAAAATTTTGGACACATGTCTGTCATCCAAAATTTCGATTAATCTTCTTTATTTAGTCTTTATAGCCGCTAAATTTCTAGCTAATCTTGATTTCTTTCTTGCGGCGTTGTTCTTGTGAATAAGGTTCTTTTTTGCCGCAGTATCGATCACAGAATAAGCCTTAGTCATGAACTTTTCAGCTTCTTCAATTTTTCCGTCTTTTATAAATTGAAGCATTTTTTTGAATACTGATTTAAGTTCTGTACGCACAGGAGTATTTCGCTCTCTTTTCTTCAAACTCTGGCGCATTTGCTTCTTTGCTGACTGAATTACTGGCATTTTTTTAGATTTAATATAATAATAAGCGGTGCGATTCTACGGCAATAAAACACACTAGTCAACAATTTATATGAAAAAAATAATTCTCGCATCATTAAGTCCGCGAAGAAAAGAGCTTCTATCTGCGGTAGGACTTAAATTCGAAATCCATCCGAGCAGTTTTGAAGAAAAAGAAACACATATAAGCCCAGCCCGTTTAGCTCTACATAATGCGATCGGCAAGGCCAACGACATTGCCGAAAAACACAAAAATTCGATAGTAATAGGTGTGGACACAGTCGTCGCATACAAAAAACACATCATCGGTAAGCCAAAAAACAAGCAAGACGCAAAAAGAATTCTAAACCTTCTAAACGGCACAACTCACAGAGTGGTATCAGCGATTTGTGTGATAGATACTGCCGAAAACAAGATGTACACGGACACGGAAGTCACATATATAGAGATGGATTGCATCACGGAAAAAGAAATCGCCGCATACATCAGCCATGGAGAAGGCGCAGACAAGGCGGCGGGCTACGCAATCCAAGGAATCGGCGGACTTTTTATCAAAAAAATCCGAGGCGATTATTTCAATGTTGTTGGACTCCCAATGCACAAACTGAAAAAAATCCTTGAAAAAGCTGGCGTAAAAATCATATAAATATATCTGTTTTTACATGTGTAATTTTTGCATAAAATGTATTGACATAGCGCATTGCGTTCGCTCGGTATTGCGCTTGTGTATGAGACAAAAGTAGCTTAAGCTATGTCGATATATTTTATGCAAAAATTGGCTATTGACAGAAGTAGACACAGATGTTATAGTTGCACGCTTTATTACCTATCCACTATTCTTTACCCAAATATATATGAATAAATTTCTGCAAAAAATTACCGTATCTCTTGCGACGCTTGCCGTATTATTCGGACAAGTTTTTGGAGCTTTTGCCGGGCTATCTCTTGCAAACGCTGATGAAGCATTTGCGGGGGGAGGAGGTCTTCCATCCAAGATAAATTCATCTTCTATTATAGAAATGAATGGTTCTTACTACATTAATTACTGTACAGACGTACGAGGTTATCTGACTGCTGGAGTATATCAAGCGACTTCTAGTGTTTCTTCAAAGAGAGTTGCCATTATTGCGGATAGCATGCGTACAGTAGCTCAATGTTCATACGTTCTTTGGGACGGAAATTACGGAGACAAAAATGAAGTTGGGGCAAAAGGCCAAAAAGCGGCTGACGGAGAATATTTCTATGGAGTCACTTTAGAGGGTGAATCTCCATACTCATACGGTACTGACTACGAAGCAGATTGGTTTACGGTAGGATCTACTGTAGATGACACGGATGATGACACATACGATGACGACGATGATGACGATGATGACGACGATGATGATGACGATGATGACGACGATGATGATGACGATGATGATGACAACACGACTTCAAAGGCAAAAATCACTGATGTAACTATCAAAAATACGACTTTTGACCCTTGGGATGACCAAGAGGCAAAACTTACTTTCACGCTTGATAAAAGCGCAGAAGTGACTTTGACGATCGAAGATGAGGACGGATACGAAGTTGCCACACTTATAGACGAGGAATCATACAAAAAGGGTAAACACAGCGTAAAATGGGATGGTACGGATGAATGGGGCGATATTGTTCCTAAAGGTAAATACACATACATTTTGGAAGCTAAATCAAGTGGTGGAACAGACACTGAGGAGGGCACTCTAAAGGTCAAAAAAAGCGTTAGCAGCTCAAATACAGAGGACCCACGCCTAGACGACGTTTTCGTTACAAAAGACGATTTTGACCCTAATGCAGGCGAATCTACCTATATTGTATACACTCTTACAGATGATGCTGATGTAGTTGTTGCAATATATGACGAATACAACGACAAAGTAGATACAATTGAGGATGAAAGTGACAAATCTGCCGGTACATATTCGGTAGAATGGGATGGTGGCAATGAGAACGAAGGTTCTTATACATACGAAGTATACTCAGAAAATTCAGAAGGAGACGACTCACAAGAAGGGGCAATCATTCTTTCTGAAGACTCAAAAACAAGCGGAAAACCAAATATTTATAGAGATATGGCGGACGAAGGCCTTTATGCCGCTTCAGAAGGGGATTTGTCTATCAAGTTTAGGCTTAATAAAGACGCAGACGTCACTATCGAAATTCGTGACGGAAGCACAGTTTTAGCTACGATTATCAAGGACGAAGAACTTCTTGAAGGTGTAAATTCCGTAAAATGGGACGGATCTGACAAATACGGTGAGGCTCTAGAACAAGGCTTCTATCAATACAAAATCATCGCGGCAAACAACAAAGGTAAAGACGTAGAACTTGGTACATTCATGATTACTGGATTGACTAAGTATAAATATGCCGACAGTTGTGGTTCATTCACGGATATGACAGAAGATTCAGCATATTGTGAGGCAATTCAATGGGCATATGATTCAGGAATATTCTCAGAATATAATGATGGCTCATTCAAGCCATACAAATCACTTACACGTGCCGAAGCTTTGAAAGTAATTCTTGAATCTCAAAATGTAAATATCGAAAATGTAAAAGGTCAAAATTTCGGATTCTATGATGTCGATAGCTACGCTTGGTATACATCATATTTGAAGACAGCTTTGGATCTTGGAATTGTTCACGGTTACAATGATGGTTCATTCAGACCGAACAATACTATTTCAAGAGTTGAAGCCCTGACAATGTTATTGAACACAGCCAAAGTAACATCAAATGTTGTGGTTCCTACAAACAATTACGGACAGCCATATTATGACACACCAAACACATCCGGCACAAAGTGGTACATGAGCTACGTATGGTTCGCAAAAGAATACAATCTTACGGGAAATGACTATTATTTTTACCCTGACTCAAGCATGACTCGCGGAGAAATGGCCGACATGCTATACAGATTGGCTCAAGCAGGATTCTAAAAATATCTAAGGAATATTGCAGAAAAGCGCCCTTGTCAGGGCGTTTTTCTTTGAACTAAAGGGGGATTGGAAAGAGTACGAAAGATTTTTGAATGATATGCATAGGACTTGCTGAAGATAGTTTTTTTAAGCGCATTACGTTCTCTTAATTTAAACATTGGTCTTAGATAAAAGAAGTCTAAGCTTAAGGGAACTATCTTCAGCAAGTCCTGAAAAGGTTTTTCAAAAATCTTTTGTACTCTTTCCATCTTTTGTTGTAAAATAAACTTACTCATTAACCTCATCCAAAATGTTTAAAGCACTAAAAGCTCTTCTAGCAGGCTTAATCGCCGGCACTGCAATCGGTATTTTATTTGCACCGAAAAAAGGCGCAGAAACTCGCGGAAAAATTAAATCAGAAATGAAAAAAGGAGGCACAGGCCTTAGCGCAGTAAGAGAAACGTTAGAGGGAATAGGCAAAGACCTTAGTGGAACTTGTGACGAATGCATGGAAGATAAACGAGTAAAAAAATACACAAAAATGGCAAAGGATGAAGCAAAAAAACTTATAAATAAAATCCCGAAAAAAACTCTAACTAAAGCGAAAAAAACATTTGGCGACGCAAAGAAATTTACAGAAAAAGCCGTCAACAAAGTAGAAAACGTTTTCAAGAAATAAGACATAAATAAAAAACAGCATTATCAAAATATGCTGTTTTTTTATGCACCCCTCACCTCCTTCATCATCTCAACCTTACTATCGATCAACGCCTTCGTCCCGATATCTTTCCTGTGAAACACAGGTCCATTGATCAAGCTCACGCCTTCCTCCGCCAGCTTCTCCGCCGCAGACACATCATCTCCAATTCCAACAACCGCAACGGCCCTTGAACCCGCCAAATAGAGCCCATCTTCTTTTTCGTCAACAGAGCCAAAATACATCCTAACCCCTTCAGGCATTTCTCCAATCTCGATTTTTTCTCCTTTAACAGGCTCATCCGGATATCCATTTGGAACTGCATATTTGCAAACCGTAGTCTTATTTTCGAACTCAATTTTTACATTATTCAAATCCCCGGAAATAATCGCCTCACAAATTTCAACAAAATCACTCTTCAATAGTGGCAACACATTCATCGCTTCAGGATCACCAAAACGAGCATTGTATTCAATCAATCTCACTCCATCTTTCACAGCAATAAATCCACCGTACATGATTCCTTTGAAATGACTTTGTGTTTCTTGTTTAAGCGCTTTTGCAACAAGTCGAGTAATGTCAGCGGCCTGCCTCAAATCCGACTCGGTCAAAAACGGCATGCTGTGATTTGCACATGAATAAGTCCCCATACCACCGGTATTTGGCCCGCTGTCGCCATCAAAAGCACGTTTATGATCCTGCACCGCAGGCATATCTTTTGTGTTGTCTCCATCACAAAAACTCATCAAACTAAATTCCTGTCCAATAAATTTTTCTTCAATAACAACTTTCCCACATTCCAAAATACATTCCTTCGCATAAGAACCCCCCTCGTCCATATTTGCCAAATGATCTCCCGAAACTTTCACGCCTTTCCCCCCCTTCAATCCGTCCGCTTTTACAACATAATTTCCCTCAAGCGATTCTAAAAATTCGCGAATTCCATCCTCCGAAAAAAACACTTTAAATTTTGGATTTCCGGGAATGGCGTATTTCTCAAGCAAATTTCTGGTAAAAGATTTTGAAGATTCAAGTCGTCCGACAGTTTGAAGAGGGGACGCACTTTTTATTCCCATTTCAAGAAGCATATCTGTGATTCCATAAGCGATCGGAGCCTCAGGTCCGACAAATGCAAAATCAGGTTTAACTTTATGAGCAAATTCCCTGATAGCATCTCTATCGCATACATCAGCTAATAAATAATCCATCGCCAATTTCGCAAGTCCCGGATTCTTAGTTTTTCCGACAACAAAAATCTCAGGCCTATCAGCGCTTCGTAAAAAAGTTTCGGCAATCACATGTTCTCTCGCACCGTTCCCAAGTAGCAAAATTTTCTTCATGTAGAAAAAATTATATCGTAAGATTTAATTGGTTTTCCATTTCTTCTTTCAGGAAAACATCATCGCCAGTCCGATCTCGTTCGCAAGACCTTGAATGCGCCTGATTTTGAAGCACTTCTTCGCTCACATCTCCGGTCGGATATTTACCGTTGATACATCCCATGCACATATTCTTAACCTTAGGGTTTTCTTTAACACATGAGCTTAATACATCATCAGCATCATTATAAATCAGATGATCCGCCCCAAGAAATTTACAAATTTCCTCAATAGAATGAGTCGAAGCGATAAGCTCTTTCCTTGAAGGCATATCAACTCCATAAAGACATGGATTGATCACAGGAGGATAATACGAAGCAAAATAAACTTTTTTCGCGCCGGCTTCTCTCACCATTTGAATAATTTGTTTTGAAGTATTTCCTCGGACAATACTGTCGTCTACAAGCATAACTTTTTTGCCTTTTAGCAAAAGAGGCATAGCATTGAGTTTATATTTGATGGATTTTTTTCTAATTTTTTGCCCAGGCATAATAAATGTTCGCCCGATATATCTATTTTTCACAAGTCCCTCGCAGTATTTTAACCCAAGCTCTTCAGATACCGAAAACGCTGCCGTCCTTGAAGAATCAGGAACCGGAACAACGATATCTATATCAAGTTTTGCCGCCTTTATTCTCTTTGCCATTTTGATCCCCATATTGTGTCTCGCTTGATGAACGGAAATATTATTAAGGATGGAATCAGGTCTAGCAAAATAAACATATTCAAAGATACAAGGTGTAAATTCCTTATTCGCTATTTTTTTTGAATGAACTTTTCTGTTTTTTTCATCAATGAAAATTGCTTCACCGGCTTCAACATCTTTAACAATTTCAAATCCCAAAATATCAAGCGTAACAGACTCTGAAGCGAAAATATAATCAACAGTCATCCCATTATCTCTCTTGCCGAAAAGAAGGGGACGAATTCCGTGTGGATCTCTGAATCCAACCATTCCTTGTTTCGCGATGTACGAAACAACACTATATGAACCTTTCGCTCTTTTATAAACACTTTCTACAGCTTTCCAAATATGTTCAGGTTTAATACCATCTGCAGGATTTTGCGTTGATAAAGATTTAGTGAAAAGATTCAAAATTACCTCTGCATCACAGTCAGAATTAACATGCCTATGATCTTTTTCAAAAAGTTCTTTTTTTAGTTCAAATGCATTGAAAACATTTCCATTGTGAGCGAGCATTACTCCATACGGTGAAGCTCCCAAAAATGGCTGTGCATCGTCTGTTCCTCCAGCCCCGATTGTAGAATATCTTGTGTGGCCTATCCCCACATATCCGGTAAGTCTCTTCATATGTCTCGTATGGAAAACATCTTTCACGAGTCCGGTATTTTTTCTCACATGAAATTTTCCATCATAAGTAATCATTCCGGTCGCATCTTGTCCACGATGTTGCAAAGTGACAAGTCCGTCGTATACATCTTGAGCGACATGATCGTGTCCAAAAACTCCAAGTACTCCACACATATGATTGTTATTAAGGAATATTGTTTAAACGCTTTGAGGCATGAACAGTATTTAGCATAAGACAGGCAACGGTCATAGGTCCGGCCCCACCTGGAACAGGAGTTATATAACTCGCCTTAGCGGAAACATTTTCGAAATCCACGTCTCCACAAAGTTTTCCATTCTCCATTCTGTTGATTCCTATGTCAAAAACGACCGCATCATCTTTCACCATATCCGCCGTAATAAGATTTATTTTGCCAACTCCAACGCACAAAATATCGGCTCTCTTTGTATGAAAAGCCAAATCTTTTGTGTGAATATGGCACACGGTGACAGTTGCGTTTCTATTTAAAAACATCGTTGCGAGTGGCTTTCCGACGATATTACTGTGGCCAACGACAACGACTTCTTTTCCTTCAACCGGAATTTTATAATGTTCAATCATTTTTATAATCCCAAGCGGAGTACACGGAATTAGATCTTCAAAATCCGTACTCAGGAACATTTTCCCTAGGTTGTAAGCGGTAAATCCATCCACATCTTTTTTTGGATCGATAGCGCGAATAACATCCGGCACATAAACATGTTTTGGAACAGGCAATTGAACTAAAATTCCATGGATAGTTTCATCCATATTCAATTCCTCAATTTTTTGTATTAATTGCGCCGTCGTGACATCTTCTTCAAAATCAAATTGTTCCCATTCGATATTAGTTTCGGCACAAGCAAGCTGTTTTTGTTTGATATAAGAAAGAGACGCAGGATTTTTCCCTACAAGAATTACAGCAAGTTTCGGCAAAATATGATGAATCTCCAGTCCGGAAACTTCATTTTTTAGCTTCAAAAGCATTTCCTTCGCAACCTTCCTACCGTCTAAAAGTTGCATAATTTTGTGAATAAAAAATAAATGGCTTTTAGAGACCGAACTCTAAAGCTATTTCATCATATAGTTACCGTAGGCAATCGTCAATAAAACCTTTGGTTTACGACAATATACTTTTAACAAAATCTTGCATATTCTTATAGAATTATGTATAATTCTTATATAAAAAATAATAACAAAACCGAAAGATGAACACATCAATCGCGATAAGAAAAGATATCAGGGATCAAGCTTCCCAAAAGGCTCAAACGGATGGACTTTCCATCAGTGCGGTAGTTCGTATACTTTTACTCGATTATGCAAATGGCAGGATAGAAATAGGCTCAAGATCAAACACGAATATTGCAGTAGAAAAAATAGAAGTGGATTCTAAAACTCAAAAAATGATGGATGATGTCATTTTGGAATGGAACAAAAATAAATGATAAGAAATGAAAATAATTTTCCCTCACAGTTTAGTCAAAAAAGAAAAGCTTTCCAATGACGACATCAAAGAAGTGATTAAAAACACCTCAAAAGGGATTTACACGCTTATCAAAGGCGAAAATCTTCCAAGAAATTCAAAACTAATAAAAATTTATTCCACCACAATTCAGAGAGCAAAAAGAATAGTTATGCTTATGGAAACCGTTTCCGGAGATTCATTTTTCTTATTTTACAGATCAAAAAACGACAAAATCGGTAAAAATATCTCAATACAAAACCAAATATTTAGAAAAAACCTTCATAAATACCTGCTGATTTTGAAAGAGGACATAAGGTCAAAAAACTATTCGGTTTTCGAGACAGTATAGGAATCTTTACACTCACCTCTATATTTTTAATTCAGATTTGCTACAATAACTGTGGAATAGGTTTTCAGCTGTGGTTTCAAGGCCACCCCTAGCGGAAAGCCTCTTCTTGCAATTCAAAACATTTCTGCTAATGTTTTACCGTATCACCACGAGAGGAGGTTCATAAGGGTTGGTCTTTATGTAATTGCCTCTCATTTTTTATTTATATTCAAGTTTTAAAGATATATTTCAATGAGTGTAACCAACCGACATTAAATAATCTTAAAATCTTCCTACAAAGTTCGTTGAAATACATTAGCATTTTTGAGCTTCTTCTACTAAACTTAAAATAAATAACCAAGAATTATGAACATATTATTTCTTCTGCTAGCGTTCGCTTCACTAACAAGTCTAATAATTGGTCTTATAAAACCATCTGCATTCAAAGAAATATTTAAGCACAAATCGACTAGAAAAAATCTAAGCATTTATTTTCTAGCTGGGATGATAATCTTTTTCATATTAGCGGCAATATCAACAGGCGAGGTTAAGCAAACGCCTCAATACGAAGTACTCGATACAATAGATTTAATAAATGGCAATAAATTTGCAGAAATATTAATACCATCCTTTTCTAAAAGAACTTCACGACAAGAATTAGAAACTGTAGCAAATAAAATTTCAACGAACATGGCGCGAACACGGGCTAGCCGGTTCGCTAGCTAAAAATAATAAAAAAAATATGAATTTATCTATATCTGCACCGCCAGATAATGAAGCAATTAGAGAAAGTCGAGATACTTTAAACGATCTCACCAAAGAAATTAAGAAATCTAATAAAGCTTCATCTAGGTTAAATAAATCTATTTGGTGGCTAACGCTTATTATGGCGATAATAGCTATTATCGAGTTTTTCACAAAAATATTGCCATGGATGATAGATTATTTTTCATAATTTTCATTATTTTTTCTTACGCTCACTCTCATATTTGCCAGTAGTAGCCCTTTGGGCATATTGTACTGCTGTGAAACATCGGTTCGCCCACAGGGTATCTGCCATTTTGAAAGAGAGCACAGATTTTATCATCCATACTCCCTTTAAAACTATAATTGTCTCTTTTTACAGAGAACAATGTGTGTCCAATTGTTCAGCAAGATCAACGCCATTAAATAGCACCCCCCCCTCACCCCAACCACCCTTCCACCACTCCCCATACCATCTCCGCCGTATCGGAGATTTCTTTTTGTGTCTGAATTTTTTTCCAATGATATTTATCAGCCAAGATCTCAAGAACTTTTTGACATTTTTCAATCAACACATCATTTGTTTCATGAACATGTTGTTTTTCTCTCGATTTCTTATCACGTTTTCCTTCAAGCATTATCGCGAAATCTTCTTTAATCAAATGTTTATTCATCTCTTCAAGCCATGCAGTATCAAGCCCTTTTGCGGTTCCCCAAGCGATTCCTGTGCCGACATAATCTTCCGCAACAACGATATATCCTTCATCAAGTAGTCGAAGAATTTCAGGTTCGTATTGATAACGATTTAAAACAAACCAAAGTTGCAGTTCGTCTTCAGCAATTTTTTGCGAACCACCACGAAGAACATCATTCAAAAATGGCCCGGTAGGGGACAGATCATAAATAGGATATTTTACATAAAAAACTTTCTTCCCTTCCTTCTCTAAACGCTCAACCAAAAGCTTCGCATGAGTGCTTTTGCCGATGTTATTGATTCCGTAAATTGTGATTAATTTTCCCTCCATTGTATAAATAATTTATTCAGCCATTAATTAGCCATTAATCGTTGCCCATAGCCTCCCGTGCTTCCAAACCCACCACGACTTTCTTTGAAAATTTCGTCGCTTTCTTGCCATTCAAATTTGTCGATTCTCACGAAAACTCCTTGCGCGATTTTCTCCCCGCGTTTTATCTCGACAGGAGTTTCTCTGAAGTTATAGACCAAAACTTTTATCTCATCTTTTTCCCCGCAATAATCATGATCAATAATTCCAAAACCATGTGGGGGACTGATGCCTTTTTTCGAAGGTGCGGAGCTTCTGGACGCCACGACAAGCATATATTTTTCAGGCACTTCCACGATGAGATTTGAAGGCACCATAGCCATTTCTTTCGGATTAACAACAACATCTTCACGCGCAAGAATATCAAACCCGACAGATCCGTCAGTTTCATACATCGGAAGTGGCAAAGTTTTGTCTATACGTTTGATCCGAACTTTCATAACTTAAGCTTCATTTATAACATTTTATCCTGTAAATTATACATCGTACAGAAGTAAATGAAAGAATAAAAGTTAACAAAAAACAATGATGAAGATTTCACACGAGCTAAAAAAAATATTTTATTTCACTACTAATTTTGTATTATCCACAAAAGAAGATATAGATTTCGCAGTTGGGGGACAGGCGGTTATTGAAGGAGTGATGATGCGCTCGCCAAACTCTGTCGTGATCGCAGTCAGAAAACAAGACAACTCGATAAAAATTTCCGCAAAAAAACATCAATCAATAATCCGAAAATACAAATTTCTAAATATCCCGATCGTTAGAGGAATTGTTGGACTTGTCGAAATGATGGGAATTGGAATGACGGCAATAAATTTTTCTGCGAACGAAGCGGTGGAAGAAGAGGACGAAATAAAAGCAAAAAAAGAAGCAGAGGTCGAAGAAAAAAGATCTACGCTAACGAAGATTTTTGAAGCTGGAATGTTCGCCCTTTCAATAATAATCGCACTCTCCGTAAGTGTCTTCATGTTCAAGTTTATTCCACTTTGGCTAACCACAATTTTGGACGGACAATTTTCATATATCCACGACAATTATATTGTTTTCAATTTTATGGATGGAATAACAAAACTTTTAATTTTTCTAGTCTATATTTATGTGCTTTCCCTTATCCCGAGTTTCAGAAGAATTTTCGAATATCATGGAGCGGAACACAAAAGTATTTTCACTTACGAAAAACATTTGGAATTAACAGTGGAAAATGCAAAACCGCAATCAAGATTTCATCCACGATGTGGCACAAGTTTCATTTTAATAGTTTTTGTTTTGAGTATTTTGGTTTACACGTTCGTTCCAAAACAAGAAATTTTTTGGCAAAACTTGGGATTAAGGGTCGCGGCACTTCCATTGATCGCCGGACTTGCATATGAATTTCTGAAATTCAGTGCAAAATATCGCGAAAGTAAATTGGTAAATATATTCGTCGCTCCAGGGCTAGCTCTTCAAAAAATTACCACAAAACCCCCAACAGATGCCCAACTCGAAGTCGGCCTAACTTCTCTAAAAGAGGCATTGGCGGTAGAGAATCATTTAGATTAAAGAGAGCGAAAATTTAGAATATATTTGAGAATTCGTTATGTTCGTTTTAGTTTTAAACAAAGAATTCGGACTAAAGAAGTCCGAATTCGAAAGTATATTCTAAATTTTCGCTCTCTTTGCTATTTGCTTTCCGCCAATGCACTATTCACGTCCATCGGAATCCCAGGCCCCATTGTACCTGCAAGAGTCATTGTTTCTACGTAAGTTCCTTTAACGCTTGCAGGTTTTGAGTCAAGAACAGCTTTAAGCAAAGCTTTAAGATTGCTCTTTAGTTTTGCCTCATCAAAAGAAATTTTTCCGAAAATATTATGTAAGTTTGCTTCTTTATCGACACGAAGTTCGACTTTACCTTTCTTGATATCGGAAATCATTTTTGTAACGTCCGGAGCAACAGTTCCACTCTTTGGGCTTGGCATAAGTCTCTTTTGTCCAAGAATTTTAGCTACTTTTGAAAGATCCTTCATTTGATCTGGCGTTGCAACAGCAACATCAAAATCAGTCCATCCTCCTTCAATCTTTGTGATAAGATCGCTTGTTCCAGCCATAAGAGCCCCTGCCGCCATAGCTTCTTTTATTTTGTCTTCACCAACAAAAGCAACAACGCTGACCTCTTTTCCTGTTCCTTCAGGAAGAACAACAGTTGTACGTAGATTCTGGTCTGCCTGTGTAGGATCAAGACCAAGTTTCATATGAATTTCCGAGCTTCCGTCAAACTTTACAGTGGAAGTTTTTTTCAATAAAGAAATAGCTTCATCCATTGTGTAAGCTTCCTTCTCGATAAGCTTTACAGCCTCGAGATATTTTTTGCCATGTTTTTTCATGATTTTTATTGTTAAGTGGTGTTATCGGTCCGCTCGTTTTGACGCATAGGACCTCCCACGAAATAAATATATTTATTAGACTTGAACAGTGACGCCCATACTTCTTGCAGTTCCAGCAATGATTTTCACCGCCGCATCAAGATCATTCGCATTGAGATCAGCCATCTTAATTTTAGCGATTTCTTCAAGCTGAGCACGTGTGATAGATCCAACTTTGTCCTTATGTGGGACCGCTGATCCCTTAGGGATATTTAGAGCTTTTCTTATAAGAACCGCCGCAGGAGGGCTTTTCAAGATAAATGTAAAGCTTCTGTCGTCAAATACGCTTAACTCAACCGGAATAATAGTATCTCCAAGTTCTCTTGTTTGATTATTGAATTCAGTACAAAATTGTTGGATATTTAATCCATGAGGTCCTAAAGCTGTACCAACCGGTGGTGCTGGAGTCGCTTTCCCAGCCGCGATTTGTAGCTTGATTACTGTTAATAATGATTTTGCCATTTTGGTTTTTTCTTAAAAATTATTGAGAAGCTAGTGCGTAAACTGCAAAGGCATTTTACGGTTTTTTAGCCTTTTGTCAAAGCAAAAAGCTGTAAATCAACCAAAGATTTAAGATCGCTATGAAAATACCTATAGCAAAAGCCAAAATTTTCACAATCAATCCATTCACAAATACACCCATTTTTTGTTTGTCGCTCGTAAATACGATAAGTGGGAAAACAGCAAAGGAAAGCTGCATACTTAAAACGACCTGGCTTAAAATTAATAATTTGGAAAGACCTGATCTTCCATACAAAACAACAATTATTATTGCAGGCACAATGGCGATAAGCCTTGTAATAAGCCTGCGAAGCCATGGTTTGATGTGAATATTCAAAAATCCTTCCATCACAATCTGTCCGGCAAGAGTCGCGGTGATTGTTGAGTTTTGGCCTGAAGCAAGCAGTGCGATAGCGAAAAACGTGCTGGCAAGTCCGGCTCCAAGCACAGGTGTCAGAAGGGAATAGGCTTGTTCTATTTCTGCAACCTCGCTATATCCGTTTGCATGAAATGTCGCCGCGGCAACAATCAAAATAGCGGCATTTACAAAGAACGCAAAGAAAAGGGCCATAGTGGAATCTATAGTCGAGAATTTTAGCGCTTCGCGTTTTCCCTCTACAGTCTCAGCATAATTCCTTGTCTGAACTATTGCAGAATGCAGATATAAATTATGCGGCATCACAGTCGCACCAAGGATACCTATAGCGATATAGAGCATTTCCGTGTTTGAAAATATTTCTGTCACAGGAACAAATCCGCCAATAATAGCCAAGAAATCAGGATTTGAATAAAAAATTTCAAATCCAAAAAGTATAGCGATCGTAGCAACCAAAACTATTACAAGAGTTTCAAGCACCCTAAATCCTTTAGCCTGTAACATAAGCAAAAGAAGAACATCGGCCGCAGTCACGACAACTCCGACAGCGAGAGGAATTCCAAAAAGAAGATTAAGCGCGATTGCAGAACCTATAACTTCAGCAAGATCACAAGCCGTAATCATCACCTCTGTCATAAGCCACAAAATCACATTTACCCATTTTGGAAAAGAATCTCTACACGCCTGAGCAAGATCTCTGCCGGAAACTATTCCAAGTTTTGCAGACAAATATTGCAATAAAATCGCAAAAAGATTTGACATCAAAATTACAAATAAAAGCGTATATCCAAATTTAGAACCTCCGGCCAAATCAGTTGCCCAATTTCCCGGATCCATATATCCAACGGCCACCATATATCCCGGTCCGGAGAATGCTAATAATTTTTTAAAGAACGATAGTGTGGTTGGTATAGGAATTGACTTATGGGCTTCCATAAGGCTTTTGCTGTCGCTTTTTCTTTTCCATCCGAGAGATTCAAATAAATTTTCGTGAGTCATTTTATAATCATTTGTTAATATATCCTAACTTTATTAATACAGGCTATCTTGCTTGTTGTCAATAATTATTTCTATGTGTATAATGGAAACATGGAACAAGAAGATTACTTGGAAGAAATATACAATCTGTTTAAAGAAAATGGCCACATAAGGATCTCTGACATTGCGAACTCTTTAAACGTAAAAAAACCATCCGTGACTCAAATGATGCAAAGGCTTAAGAAAGAGGATTGTCTCTTGTATGAACCGTATTCACCAATAAAACTAACAGAGAAAGGATATAAAATAGGAAAAAGTGTCGCGGAAAGGCACAGAGTCCTTGCCGAATTTTTCACGATTTTAGGAATATCAAAACAGATTCAGGAAAAAGATATTCATGGAATAGAGCATTCTTTAAGCGAAACAACATTAAAACGCCTCAAAGAGGTTTCGGCATTTCTAAAGAAAAAGAAATTTTAAAACTCCATATCAAGAAGCTTAACCAAATTTTTCACTTGAGGATGATATTCTTTTGGATAAGAAAAACCGTAAATCAAACTGCCAAATCTTACTGTCAAAAACGCCACATTTTGGCGACGGGAATCATTCATGTAAAAAGAGCCGTCTCCAAATTCGCCAGTCTCGTTTACCTCTATATCAAGGCCTTCCGAGCCACGAGTCTTGAGAGTATCATACACGGTTTTTGGTGAATTCATCGGGCCTACATCAATGATATAAATTTTAGCAATCATCGAGTCGACAGACTTAATAACATTTTTAAATATTTTTAGATCTTCCAAATCCTGAAGATAAATAGTTTTATACAAAAATCCGTCAAAATCCTCGGTGTCGATAGTGGTATTCGTAAATCCCGCACTCTTAAGCTGATCCTGATTCAGATAAATACTTAAAACCGCAGGTTTATAGGTATTGCTTTCAAAATCGTCGGCTGTTCCGGAAATAGGTGCCTGAGGAGAGGAATTTGATTGATTAGTCGAATCATCTAAACCTGGCACTTCTAAGCCATTTATGTCACTAGCTCCACTTGGGACATCAAGTCCGTCGCCAAATTCAGTAGGAGGTAAAGTTGAGGCATCAAGCCCCAGTCCTGAAGTTTCAACAGGATTTACCGGTTGTCCATCAGCTCCAAGAACATTCGCGCTTAGATTTAAAGAATTTGGGAGGGGATTCGTAGCGCTATCGGTTCCCGTTATGGAGGCCAAATCAAGATTTGGCCAGTATTGATTTGCAACAACCTGTGCCGCGACAACCACTACGACCAAAGTAAGAATGACGGTAAAAACCGTAAATTTTCGCATAACTTAGAAATGAGGAAATTTCCTTTCTACAAAGATAAGAGATTTAACATTAAAAAGCAAGAAATAGATTGCGAATTTCCCACGGTAAAGAAGAAATATGGTTAGGAAAGAGACTTAAATATCCTTTCGAGCGCATTGCGTTTGTTTTAGGAAAAAGATTGAATACAAAAAAAAAAGCTTAAGCTCGAAAGGATATTTAAGTCTCTTTCCTTGCACCCCTTATTTCTTCTTTACCTGCGTGAAATCAAGCTCCATTGGAGTCTCTCGCCCAAAAATCGTAATCAAAACCTTAACTTTTCCTTTTTCTTCATCAATATTGCTGATAGATCCATCGTAATTTGCAAAAGGTCCATCCAAAACGGTGACATGGTCTCCGACAGCAAAATCGATCTTGAATTTTGGCTCTGACTGGCCCATATGTCTCTTTATGACTTTCCATTCTTCAGGGGAAACCGGCACCGGAATAGTCCCAGCCCCGACAAATCCGGTAACATTTGGAGTATTTCTGACCACATACCAGCTATCGTCTGTAACAGTCATATCTACAAGTACATATCCCGGAAAAATGCGTTTTTCCTCAGTAACAGGTTCACCTTTTTTGATAACAATCTGAGTTTCTTTAGGCACAACAACATCAAAAATCATATCTTGCATTCCAAGAGATTCGATACGCTGAAGCAATGCTTCACGAACGGCATCTTCATAACCTGAATAAGTATGAATTACGTACCAATGTCTACCTGTATTTTCGGCTTGCCTTCCCATTTAGTATATTATTTATTGTGCTTTAAATGATCCTGCGACTTGAAGCAGGTATGTATATCCTGTAGTAAATCCGTAATCAACGACAGCAAGGAAAACAGCTGTAGTAAGACAGAATATAAGAACGATAATAGTAATCTTTATAGCCTGATTTTTGGTAGGCCAGACCACCTTTGGTAGTTCTTCAAAAGCTCCCTTAATGTAATTTTTTATCGTTTTGAACATAATATTTTATAGATAACCTGAAAAAGCCTTACGGCTCACCTGTCCAAATTACCACTACCTTTTAAAAAATGCAAGAAAATTTTCAAGATATCAATAAACAAAATTTCGATACACACCCATGCTGTTAAAAAATACAAAAAGCCAAAAACACGAGTTTTATTACACGTCACATTTTAAGAATTCGCTACTCGAAAAAGTTAAAATTTTGGCTTGTGCCTGCTATTATTCGAGCATAAATATCTTCTAAAAATCACTCCTATGCATAATACAATCACAACTGATGGCAGGCAAAATATGGCAGTCATAAGCCCGATTTGGCAAAATCCCGCACCGGTATCAAGGCCATGCGGCAGTGAAAGTGTCCAGCTCTCGAAAACCTCATCTATGAGCCAAAATCTTCAGTCCATGCCCGACAAAAACTTATACAATCTCTGCAAAACCCACGGCGAGCGCGCCCGAATCTGGCGACAACGATTCGCGGGACTGCTTCCCGAAGTCTTCAAACGCAAATTATACGAGAAGAAAGGCTTTATTTCGATTTTTGAATTTTCAAAAAAACTGGCGGGACTAAGCGAAGAACAGGTCAGACTTGTTCTAAATCTCGAAAAAAGATTCGAAACAATGCCAGCCCTGAAAACCTTACTCACAAGCGGAAAAGTGAGCGTGAACAAACTTTCCCGAATCGTCTCGATCGCAACCCACAAAAATGAAATGTTTTTGGCGACTCAAGTCCAAGTCCTATCAAAAAACGCCGTGGAAACTTTGGTTAGGGATGAAAAATTTGCGACGGGGAATTATGGCAAAAATGAAACAAAAAATATGAATTTTGCGAATAGAAACAGTGATAGAATCGACGAAAATTCCATCTCAAATCCTGCCAATTTTTCCACAGCGAATGGCTCACAAAAGCCGCTTTTTGCCCCAAAAAGTCTGCCCGGGCAGATGTGTTTTGACACAAAAAATGAAAAAAGCAATGAACAAAATTATCCAAAAATCATTTTCGGAAATGAAAAAATAACCGACAAAAAAACAGAATTTGAAACATTGGAAATTTCTCCGGAAGTGCGGAAAAAACTTCTCGAACTCCAGCAAAAAGGCCTCGACATAAACGCAATCATCCTCGAATCCCTCCAAAAACGCGAACAAGAAATCGCGCAGAGGAAAGCCGAAATCGGGGGAAACCTTGCGCGAAAATCGGAAAAAATGGCACAGAAAAAATCTCCTTCCCGCCATATCCCCATCTCCATAAAACGCATCCTTTACGCCGAACATGGCACAAAATGTTCCGCCCCAAACTGCCAAAAACCTTCGGAACAAATCCACCACATCCAAAGATTTTCCGCACTACCAGGCCACAATCCGCACTCCCTCGCCCCGCTTTGCAAAGCCCACCACGAACTCATGCATTGCGGGGATCTTGACTATTTGGAGATTCGAAAAAAAAGTATGTTAAAGTCACATGAGCATCTTACAGGGGAGTCCTTCACCGCGAACCCACCCACACCTAAAGAAATACCTTAAGCCCCGACTTCGCTTATCGCAAAATACGATAGGGAGAATAACTATTGCTACAATGATCAAAGTTTATCAGGCACGAACATCTTCAGGCGTGCCAAGCTTTTCCCCTTGAGTTCAAACTCAATTTGTGCTAAAATATATAGAAAAATAAAAACAAAAACGACTACATGTCAAAACAAAATTTAAAACACGGGAAAAATCTGTGCAAACCAATACGAAAATTGATAATCGCAGATAGGCCTGCAGTCTCACAGGAATCGACAACCGTATTGCGGACAACCGTATTGCAATACGCCTTGCAGTTTATCTTCGTACTCGGACTCATGAGCGTTGCGCTTGGAATATTTGCATTTTTGACGAATTCAGGTCTAGCACATGCGGCGTCACTTCTACCTGTCCCGACTGAATACGACAAATATAACATTCCTCAAGCCCCAAAGAAATCAGGTCAGCTCATCATAGTCGATCTTGTAATGGGCGCTTTGTCTTACGTAAAAGTACTCGTCGGAGTCGGAGGGATAGCGATGCTGGTTTACCTTGGGTATGAATTGGTTCTCTCCTCGGGGGACGAAGAAAGCGTAACCAAAGTAAAAAAAGCATTCACTTACACCTTGGTTTCATTTGTAATAGTCAGTATGTCTCAGGACTTGGCGAAAATATTCGACATGTCTCAGGGAACAGTCTTGGGAAACGCTTCGGAAATTTCAAATAGAGTGAAGCTTTTTGACAAACAGGTCGAAATCTTTATGACTTTTATAAAATACGTGATTGGAGCCTACGCGATGATAATGGCGGTAAAACATGGAATAAAATTCATAACGGCGGGAGGAGACGAGGAAGCTGTAAAAAAATCAAGAAGCGGGCTTATGTACAGCATCGGAGGCTTGCTTCTGATTTACGTCGGAGACATATTTATAAACAAAGTTTTCTACAATGTCAGCAATGTTTATTCCGGAGTAAACGGAGTTCACCCGATGGTAAACGTAAAAACCGGAATTGCCCAAATCGCCGGAATTATAAATTTTCTAATGTATTTCATCGGACCGGCGGCATTTGTTATGCTTATAGTCTCAGCAATAATGTATTTGAGCTCCGGAGGTGAAGAAGAAAAAACGAAAAAAGCAAAAAATATACTTATAGCAACAATAATCGGAATTGTAATAATTTACGGCGCTTTTGCGCTTGTAAGTACGGTTTTATCAAGCCAGCTTGCGAGTTTTGGTGCCATAGCCAACGAATAAATATATGAAAAAATTTATAAAATCATTTTTAGTCTCATTTCTGCTCATGAATCTTGGGCTTACAATTTATGCCTTTGCGACATTTGGAGGGGTTTCACATAAAGCATTTGCGATAAATCCGCTTCAGAAAATACAAGAAGTTGGTGAACCGACAAAGCTACCTGGCTTTATAACAGGCCAGCATCCCGAAGCTCCTGCGGATTATTCACAGCCGGGAGTGGGAACGCTTACGAGTCCTGTGTTTTTCGCACTTGATATGGCGAAATTAGCTCTTAGCGGAATCGCAATGATTATCATAGTCATTGCCGCGATAAAACTGATTTCAACGACAAATGAAGAAGCCGCGGGAAAAGCAAAAAGAACACTCATTTACTCAATAATGGGAATGATCTTGATTCAGCTTGCGGATACAATCGTAAGAAAAATGTTCTTTGGAGAATTGGGAGACGCATTTGAAAATATAGCCGTCACAAAATTATATGCGGAACAATCCGTCGGACAGGTAAGAAACATAATAGGTATGGCAGAGGCATTCCTTGGAATCGCGGCCGTACTCGTAATCATAGTTCGTGGATTCACGGTAATGGTTAGCGGAGGAAACGAAGAAGAACTTGGCAAAGCGAAAAAACATCTGATGTACGCTGTCGCCGGACTTTTTGTAATCATACTTTCTGAAGTTATAATTCGTGGAGTTGTCTTCCCGGAAAACGGAGAAGCTATGCCGGATCCTGAAATTGCAAAATTCATAATAGTAAAAATAGTAAATTACGTTGTTGGATTTATATCCATAATTGCATTTGTTTCGCTCTTTTATTCGGGATATCTATATGTCACATCTGCCGGAAACGAAGAGGCGACAGCAAAAGTAAAAAAGATATTCACAGCGTCGGTTATCGCTATAGTCCTTGCGCTCGGCTCATTTGCAATTGTAAATACATTGATAAAATTCACACCATACTATGGAGCAGAGCAGGTGGCACCCGGAACCACGCCTCCTCCGGCAAAATAAAAAATAATACATTGCTATAAACGTTCAAAAAAAATATAATTAAGCAAAGTGCCTCAACACTATGAAAAACAGAATAAATAAAATAATAAAAATTGCCCTAATCCTAGGGATTTTTACAACGATACTATCAACTCATATATTTGTTGCATCAGCGGATTGGTACGATAATCTGAAAAATGATGCAAAAAAACTTTTCACCACAACTGAACAGGGGCAGGATTTTTCGCAGTTCAAGCCGGGGGACAGCCTTGCATTAGGGAAAGAAGGAATTAACACATCTCTTACACAATCCAGTGATGTTCGTGAATTCGTTATAAAAATCGTGAATTTCGCACTTGGATTCTTGGGACTAATTGCTGTGTTGATTGTAATATATGGAGGTGTCCTTTATTTGACAGCCGGAGGGCAGGAAGAAAACACGGGCAAAGCCAAGAAAGCGATAGGATACGCGGTAATAGGACTGATAATAGTTGTTGGATCTTTCGCATTTGTAAACACAGTAATAAAAGGAATTGGAGGAGGAGGAACAGGAACAGGAGGAACAAAAGTCGTAGGCTCAAACTATGGAAACAGCTTTAACGCCTCCGCAATCCAAGTGCAAAGTGTAGCTCAAGAAATTTATTCGAATTTTCTACTTTTCGGACAGAGTGCCGAGGAAATAAAAGGAATTGTAAATGATGCGAACAAAGATTCTTTAAATTATTCAAAAACACTCGTTTCCAGACAAGATGTTTTAAATTTCCTATTCAGCGAGAAGGAAAAAATTTCAAATGTAAGGGGAAGAATCCCTCAATTCTCGGCGGCATATATTCAGACAAATACAATCATAAACAACATTGAATCCCAGACAGACGCAATAAAAGTCATGCCTGAAATGTTGGTAAAATACGAGCAAGTCGCAGGCACAGTCGGCGACTGTATGGCTCCGGCAACGGACAATTGCATAACCTATCCGAAAGAACTTTATGCAAAGTGGACGGAAATAAAGACAGACATAATCGCTCCCGAAAATAGTCTTACAAAACTTTTCACTGCAATAAAAACTGATTATTTGGACAGACTGAAAAATGAATACATGCCGAAGATTTACGACATGAAACAAATTTATGCAGGCACTGGTTCAACAGCCGATGCTGGATCAGACCTAAAGAAATTATTTGACGACATGATCCTTAATTACGGATATAACCCTGCAAATACAAGTACTTTTACTCCGGAATCATTCCTTGGCAAGATAAATTCATGGAGCATTGCCGCTTCGTCAGACGCGGATATTAGCGCAACGGCGCAACTCCTTATAAAGGTATTAAAAATCCAAATCGCATTCTCTGAAGGACTTAAGTCTATCCAAAGCGTAGAAGCTCATTTGAGCGCAAATGTCGTGGAAGGAAGCAGTCCATTGGTCGTGACTTTCAATGTCCTTGATTCTCAAGATCCCGCTGGAGGAAGCATCGTTGACACAAGTATAGATTGGAAAAATATTGATGGATCAAAATCTTTCACGGGAAAGGCTGTCGAGGTTTCAGCCGCAGTTGTTTGTACGGCGCCGAAGGAAAAAGAACTCTACGGTCCTGCTTACAGACAATGTACATACAAATATCCGGGCACATACGCCGCAACCGTCACAATAAAATCAAACGACCCTTCTAAATATATTCCGGGAATGAGCACTCTTATAATAAAAGTAAATCCACCTACGACAAAAATAGATTTACAAATGGCCATTCAAGGAAAAACGATTCCTATAATGTCATATTATGAAAATGGAATTTTGAAAAACGATAGAGATATTATTGGAGTAACATTAAACGAGGCAAAGCAAGGAATAGTCTTGGATGCTTCAAAAACTATTAATGTAGAAAATTTCAAATGGAGTTTTGGTTCAGGCAAAGCTTCGGGCACGGGGGATAGCTCTGTTGACACAGACAAAACCGGACAACAAACAGTCACCTTCGACTCCGAAGGGAAAAACGTAATAAGACTCGATGTAATGAGCAAGCTCGGAGAGTTGGACAGCAAATCTTTTGTTTTGGAGATAAGAAATGTTGCCGCAAGAATACAAGTTTCCCCAAATGAAAATATATTTATAAACAGACCTACTATAATAGACGGAACTCTTTCGTCAGCCACTTCCGGAAAAATAAAATCATATGAATGGAGTATCTCAAAAACATCCGGAGAAATAGAAGAGATAGACCTCGGAACAAATGTAAACAAAAACTCTTTTATTCACAATTTCGAAAAACCGGGAAAATATAAAATAAGTTTGAAAGTGACTAGCGATCTTGAAACAGTCGAAGCCGAGCCATATACATTGACGGTGGAATCACAAGTCCCAAAAGCGATTTATGAATATTCACTTCCGGACAAGACCCAGCCATCCACGGTAAATTTCAACGCTTCGAAGAGTTTTGATCCGGATGGTTCAAATCCATTCCTTGTTTACAGCTGGAGCATCACTCCGGATTCGAAAGCCGGAGACAATTGGGTTTTCTTAAACGGAAGCACCGCAACAGACAAAAATCCAACTATTAAATTCAGAAAAAAAGACGATTACAAAGTGACTTTACGAGTCTCGGATTCGAGCACTGTTGGATCGGGATTAAAAGAAGAGTACACGGAAACGACAAGAACGGTATCAATTCAAGATGTATTAGATATAGCTTGGGGAAGTTCTCAGGCTACAACGGCGGTCGTGGATGCGGACGGAAAAGCCACTGTGAATTTCATTCTTGCTAGTGAAAACTCAATCGCTTACGAAATAAAATTCGGCGACGGCGACGTCAGCACAGGGGATATCAGCAAGTCAAAAACAATCCCTCATACATATATGAATCCGGGGAAATATGATGTAAAAGCCACTGTCTACGACGACAACGACAACGACAATTCAATCACAAAGAAAATTTTTATAGGAGGAGGCGACAAGCCTATCGCAAAAATGACGGTTTTTGTAAACGGAGTTGAAATCACAGATTTATCGGACGAAATAAACGCCTCAAAAGGCAATGTCATAACATTTGACGCGAGCGACTCGAAAAATACGGACGGAACAGGAAGAAATCTAAAATACAGTTGGGATTTTGGAGACACATACAAAAGCTCAAACAAATCGGTTACACATATATATAAGGAGTTAAGTCCAAAAGATCCGGGGTATTTCACGGTGAAATTGAAAATATACGACAAGGACTCTACTGAAAAAGAGGCAACCGATGAAATCAAAATGAAAATCACAAACAAACCTCCAACTTTTTCTTCCATGGAGGCCGTACCTGATGCCTCAAACAAAGACATGGTTACTCCGGTAAAAGTTGACTTGAAAGCTTACGGAGCGGAAGACAAAGACGGAACAATTTCTCAATTCAGATGGTGGTATTTTGATGTTGATGATCCGGAAGAACCGCTTGGTTTACAAACGACGAAGAATTCGTCGACAAAAATGGTAATAGGTACAAATGGTAAAGAAGGAAAAGAAGTTGAGTATGGATTCGGACTTGAACTAATTGATAATGATAACGCAAAAACTTTAAGCGAAGACGTTTTGACAGAGGAACAAATACCGACATTGAAAGTGAAAAATGGGCCAAACGAGCCTCCTGTTGGAAAATTCAAACTAAGTGCCTCAAAAGTTTTCACAGCTGATAAAATCGTATTTACAAGCGTTTCGACAGATTCGGATGGAGAAATAGTTTCATATATTTGGGACTTCGAAGGCGATGGATTCTTCAATAACGCTCCGGTAAAAGAGTCGATTGTGGAACATACATATCCAACCAAAAACTTGAACGGTTATGATGTAAGATTAAAAGTAATCGATGACAAGGGAGGAGAAGCAGTTTCACCTCCTGTCAAAGTCTACGTAGACAGTCTTTCAAAACCTCCGAAAGCCGCATTCAAATACGCGGTAATGGATGGAAGTAACGGTAAAAAAGTTAAATTCACAAACAATTCAACAGCGGACGAAGGTACGGGCGCAACAATAACAAAATATGTATGGGATTTTGACACAAACTCAAATCTTACAACTACAGATGCGGACGGTGATGGCAAAAAAGACAATGACACGGATTCGGAAGCAAAAGATCCTGAAAGACTTTATTTGGAACAAGGAACATACACTGTAAAACTTACTGTCACGGACAGCAACGGGGCATCGAATTCAGTTATGAACTCGATGAAAATCCCTATGGCAAATCCGCCAAAAGCCGCATTTACAGCCACTGTTTTAGAAGACGGAGTTCATTTCAAAAATAACTCAACGGCTGACAAAGAAAAAGGTGCAACAATAGAAAAAAACACATGGGATTTTGACGCGTTTGTCGATTCAGACGGAGACGGAATCAAAGACAATGACGCAGACTCAAGCGACAAAGAGCCTATCCGTTTTTACGAGAAGGCCGGCAAATACAAAATAAAATTAGTTGTAAAAGATAATCAAGGAAATTCTGATGAAGTCTCCAACGAAGTGAATACTTTGACAGGAGATTTCCTAAGCCCGGGCTTCAATTCGGGAGTCATCCCGGGCGGCCTAAATAGCGGCATAGAGGGCGAAGGTGGCTTAATAGGAGGAACGCCGGAAAGTACATCCGGAACATCAAATGTAAAAGCAGTCCTTGAAACAACTCCAACCGTTGCAGAAGACGGAGTCCTTTATCTCACGGGAACTGCAGGCTCGGTTATATTTAATTTCTCAAATTCAGAAGGAAATATCGCAAGTTATTCAATAGATAAAAATATTTATTTTGACACTGACGGAAACGGGGTAAAGACGGACGACAACGATTTCAAGACGCAGTTGCCGGGGACATGGAAGACAAATTTTGACAAATCATGGGGACCAACAGTCGTAAAATTAACAGTTATCGATATATATGGAAATATAAACACGGTAACAAAAGAAATAAAATTTAAATAAAACTTACATATGGAAAACAACAACGAAAACACAAATGATATAAAAGTGAACACTTACGGAAACGAGCCAAATAACAATGTCCCAAAAATGGATCAAGAAAAAGTTGAGCCGGAAAAACAAACAATCGGCCAAGTAAAAAACAATGTTGATCCGACAGCAAAACCTCCATTGGATCCGACTGCAAGAAGAAAAGCGATCAAAAAAGTGCTTTTGGTTTTAGGAATAGTCGGTGCTGTCATTGTCGCGGCAAGTCTTTTCGTGGTATCCCAAGTGGATATAGACGGAAACAACGTAATAGCTCAAACGCTCGGCCTAAACAGCCTCGCGTTCACAAATATTATTAGCACTATAGTACATATAATTTTCATGTTGTTTTCTCTAGTGATGGTTGTATTTATTCTAAGAAGTTTTATGGCGGTGAACAGAGTTCCAAAAGAAGATCCGATCGGGCGCAAAGCCGCGCTAAAACCTTTGATCATTCGTGGAGTTATTCTATTTTTACTCATGGTTGTATGGGTCGCCGCATTCGTTTTTGTTGAAATGAACAGATCGCTCGTAACAAAATACTTGCAAAATCCTATCGTAACTCTGCCGGCACAGACATTAAATCTTACCGCTCCGGTAGAAGTGAAATTCGACGCATCACACGCGCCGGTTGATAGAGCTATTTTTCAGGTAATTTCTTACGATTGGGATTTCGGTGACGGAAAAACCGGAACAAGCCAAGTCGTGACGCACAAATATGAAAGAAAAGGCAGATTCGACGTGGTTTTGGCGATTACAAAACGAAACAAAACAACGAGCGAAGAATCAAAAGACACATATGCAATCACAGTAGTAATAGATAAGCAGGCATTAAGCGCAGTAGTAAAAGCAGACAAAGAAAGCGGAGCCGTTCCACTCGAAGTAAGTTTCGACGGATCGGATTCTGTAAATCCTGACGGTACAATAAGTAAATATGAATGGGATTTTAACGGCGACGGAAAAATAGATGCCACAGGAGAAACCGCAAAACACACTTTTGAAAAAGCTGGACGCTATAAAGTTTCATTAAAAATAACTTCAGCAACAGGCGACACGGCGGTCGGAGAAAAAGAAATCATGGCCGGAGAATCTGATGTTACTGCGGCAATAAGCATTCTAAACGAACCGACGGAATTCCTGAAAGACAATTCATACATTTTCAAGGGAGACAAATCGGCTTCAAAAAACAGCACAATTGAAAAATACGAATGGGATTTTGGTGATGGCACAAAACCTGACACAGGAAAAACAATTTCCCATACATTTAAAAAAGAAGGAACATTTGAAATTTTACTAACAGTCACAGACAAAAACGGAAGCGAAGGAGAAGTCAAAAAAATCATAAATATAGGAACTCCAAAAGGAAATCCAAAAGCGATAATTATAACTGATCCGGTCATGAAAGAAGGGGATTTGGCGATTTCCGGAAAACTACCGTTCACCGTAATTTTTGATGGAGGATCCAGCGCAGACAGCGACCAAAATATAGTTGATTACAAATGGGATTTTAACAACGACGGAAAATATGAAGGTTTCGGAAAAAACATTTCACACATATTTACAGAAGAGGGAACATACACTGTGACTTTGGAAGTGGAAGACGCGGACAGCAATATTTCAAAAGCAACTGCGGCAGTAAAAGTGCTTGCACAAGGCATACAAGCCAGCTTGAAAGCTGACAAAGTCGAAGGCACTGCACCATTGATCGTATCATTCGACTCCAGTGGATCGACTTATAAAAACGGAAAAATCACAAGTTACAAATGGGAATTCGGAGACAATACTGCTCCAAAATTATCGACAGCTTCAATCACGCACAAATATTCGGCAGTCGGAACATACTCCGCAAAAGTGACGATAATAGGTGCGGACAATTCATCCGACATGGCAGAGCTAACGATCACAGTTAGAGAGACACCGCTCACAGCATGTTTCACTACAAATTTCAAAGAGGGGCAAGCTCCTTTAGACGTAATATTTGACCCTGCATGTTCGACCGGAACAGCCGCAAATTACTATTGGGACTTCGGAGACTCCGCTTCGTCTACAGATGTTAAGCCTACTCACTCTTTCACAAAAGAAGGCACATACAAGGTAGAGCTTCAAATCACGGATGTTGACAATACTGTAAGTTCATTCGATACTGAAATCAAAGTTTTGCAAAAACAATAACTTATAAAATTTCTAACCTCTCCATCATATGAATAAGAAAGCACTCATTACTTTACTGTTAGTAATAATCGTTGCTCTTGGCGGCGGACTTTATTACAGACAATACTTAGACGAAAACGAAGCGCCTCCTTCCATACAGGCCACGGGAACCTATCAAGGGCTAACATCAGCGAAGCCGACAGGTTTCTTGAAAGCCGGCAAATCACAACTTGGCAAGGCTTTTGAATCGACAAAAGGGGATGGTGAAGAGAAAGCTTCTTTGAAAGTGGAAAAAGATTCAGGTGGACTTTCAGATGTTTATTCTGAAGACGACACAGACTTCAGTGAAGTAATGGAAAATTTCAAAGCTTCAAAGACCGGACAAGAATACATGGTCGGATTTTACGACAATAACGACACGGAATGGAAAACGACAAAACAAAAATACTATGGGACAAAAGGAATATCCGTAATCTCAGATGAGGAGGATCTTGTTGATACGGAAATTCCTGCGAATAACGCATTTGTTTTTGTTTCAAACGAAAACAGCGAACTTTATGGATATAAAGATACTTCCGAAGAACCAAGCGAAAGCTATGATTTCTGTCGAGACGGGAAAGAAGGATGGACTGCCGGAGTTGTCATGGAGGATGAACTTTATGACTCTCTTGCCGACTGTTTGGACAGCGTAACATCGGTTTGGGTGAAAGTAAGAAACGAACCTTTAAACGATAAATTCAAAAAAATTTACACAGCGGGCAAAAGCGACAGCGCCCTCAAGAAATACGAAATGAAAAAATTCTACATGGCTTGGGTAAAATTTTCTGAAGACCCTGTCATAGCAGAGGAGGAAGAAACTCCTGCAAAAGATACAACAGTAAGACCTGAACTAAAAGACCTAAAAGTCATATCTGACTCAAAAGATTTGGGCAAAGGAAAAGTTGTATTGGACGACAAAGGAATCCCTGCAAAA
>PFOM01000008.1 GCA_002792535.1 Candidatus Peregrinibacteria bacterium CG_4_10_14_0_2_um_filter_38_24
ATTTTTCGGATTAATTTCCAGTAAATATGCGGGCATGCCCCCCGTCAAAGTAAAATATGAAAGAAATTCTTCGAATGATTTTTCTTTAAAAAATTGCCAACTCTGTCTGAAATTCAACGGTTCAATCAGAATTTGCCCCGATCTTCTGCCATATAAAGGAGCTTTATAGGATAGCACTTCCCTTTCCATCATTGAAATGCTCACCAAACAATAGTCCAATTTCCCGTAATTGATCTTTGGTGGTGCGTTTGTCCGCCATGAAATAAACGGCGTTTTTATCTTTAGTAAACCGCTTTATTAATTCCGTTTTGCCAACCCATCTTTTGCCGTATATCACAATAAAATTAGACTTTTTCTCAAGCCATTTACTCCCCAGAAAACTCAATTCTTCCCGTCTGTTTATAAATTTTTCCATACATCAAGTATTTATGATACTCGTGAGTATCATACTTTGGAGTATTGTAGATGTCAGTGCTTAAAAAAAGACCCCTCCGGTGTTAGGTCGGGAAGGTCTTTTCGTTTAGTCGGAGTGTCGGCTGAATTTATCTTTGCGTTTACTTCGCTGTACACCTTTTCAACAAATTTTAAATATTCCGTACTTTCGGATTTGATCTTCCGAAAACTGCATTTTTACAAAAAAATTATCATCAACCACTTTCATAAGATTCTAATTATAGATTTTGAAAATATATCTCCAATGAATGGATCCTTTTTTTGTTTTCTTTCCTCAAATTCAGCCTTCGTCATATCAACGATATTAAGTTCCCTGCTAAATTGCCTTTGGACAGACAATAATTCCTTTTGTAAATCGACTGTTTTATGTTTTCCGATAACCAACAAGTCGACATCACTTGATTCATCCATTTTATTAGAAGCATATGAGCCAAAAATATAAACCTCCTCTATTCCTTTCACTTTTTGTAGAACCGTTTTAAGAACATTCTCGAACCCAAAAGTCCCGACAACAATCTTTCTGTATTCCTTAAATAAAGGATAATTTTTGCTTAAAGAATAATATTTTTGCCTGCCCCCAAAACGACTTTTAAAAAGCCCCTCCTTCTCGAGTTCTTTAATCTTTACATCCAAATTTTTCACATCAACATCTAAAATTCTTGCCAATTCATTCAAGTATCGTTCTTCTTCCTGATTCATGAAAAAATATGCAAGAAGTTTTTTTGTAATAGCAGAGGCTAATGAAATCATAAAAGTGTTTATGGTATATTTTTACCATAGTTATGGTATATTTTTACCATAAACTTTTCAAGAGAATTTATTTTTATAACAAAAAGACCCCTCCGATGTTAGGTCGGAGAGGTCTTTTCGTTTAGTCGGAGTGTATTCGATATCGAGCACTTCTTCCAAGTCCAATTCTTTCAATTTTTTTAAGTCTGAGTAAGACTTCCAGAGCCTGCTTGATTGTTGGCCGGGCTATATTCGTGTTTTTTGTGATATCGCCGGTGCTCGATTCTTTTACTTTTTCAATATATTGCCAAACGATAAGTTGTTTCTCCGACAGAATCTTTTCTATATTTTCTTTCGATAAAAGCTCCACTGCCATAAGTGATTGTTTTAGAACAACTTTCAAGAAAAAATTCAGCCAATCGGTAATATTTTCTTTTTTAGTTCCCAGCGTTTTTTGGCTTCTGCGAAGCGCAATGTAATAATCCGGCTTGTTGTCTTCAACTAACTTTTCATGTGAGATATATGGCACGTATAAATATCCCGTCTGAAGTAAAAGTAAGTTCGTCAGCAGACGAGATAACCTACCGTTTCCGTCCGTAAAAGGATGGATTTTAAGGAATTCAACTAAAAAATTTCCGATCACCAATAATGGCTGATACTTTTCTTCTTCCAATGTTTTTTGTGTCCACTGCACCAAGTCGTGCATTTTACCTGGAGTAAGGTAAGCCGGCGCGGTGTCAAAAAGAATGCCTATCGACTGTCCTGCTGAATCTATCATGTGTACCTTGTTTTCTCCTTTTTTGTATTCACCACGATGTTTTTCATCCTTATCTACATATTTCAAGAGCTCTTTGTGAAAATGTTTTATTGCACTTTCGTTGAATTTTAAGACCTTCCATGAATTAAAAACATTTTCCAATAATTCATAGTAACCTTGTGCTTCCTGCTTATCACGATTTGTAAATTTTTGGATATTAAAGAGGTCATAAGTTTTATTGGATGTTTTAACTATATCCAATTATATCCAATTAAAAGAGCTAAATCAATAAAAAAATCACTTCCCCAAGATTAGGAGTCATTCCATTTTCTTGGCTCAAGCAAGGCCAAATCGATATTTTTATTATTGTTTTTGGAAAAGTTGAAAAACAATCCTCGAGGATGGATTTTTGATTTGAAAATCAAAAACTCCCTCTGTCGTATCTAAATTTTTTATCTTTTTAGTAGAATTTATGTCCTGATTAGTTTATACTGTTAACTGTTAGTAGTTGATAAATTTGGTTTATGAGTAAAAGTAAAATATCTATTTCTTCCAATGTTCTTTTCGGAAAACCGCTTATCCAAGGAACTCGGATTAGTGTTGAGCAAATTTTGGGTTGCTTGTCCGAAGGCTGGACTCATGCGAAAATAAAGAAAGAATTTGGTCTATCTAATGGTGACGTGAAAGCATGTATAGATTTTGCTTATCATTCTGTTTCTAGAACACATTTCGTGAATACTTCCGGCAAGGCTTATGCTTAAATTTTTAATAGATCATAACGTTCCTAAGTCAGTTGGTATTTTTTTGAAAAGAAAAAAATATGACGTGAAATTGGTTAAGGATGTTAATCCCGGAATGACTGATTTACAGGTAATCGGTTTGGCTAGAAGCGAGGGTAGAATTGTCGTAAGCAATGATAAAGATTTTATTAATTTATCCGTGAGCAATAGAGATGTTGATATGATTTTGTTTAATTATTTCAGCCAACTTGCAGAAATTAGAATAGCAGGGCTAAAATGGATATTGTCTAAGCTGGAAGAAGGATTTGGAATAATTGTATTGCAATAAGTCTTTGTCGGGAAGCAAGATGCAGCGAAAAGAATCGATATTTTTATTGGTGTTTTTGGAAAAGTTGAAAAACAATCCTCGAAGATGGATTTTTTGTGATGGAGAATTGGATGTGCAATAAAAAAAGACCCCTCCGGCGTTAGGTCGGAGAGGTCTTTTGATTAGTCGTGGTAAATCATCTTTATTCGTCTTCCAATTTCTTAACTTTCAGATCAAAGTCGGAAAAATATTTCTTATCCTGATCTTTTTTATACGCCTCGTATTCCTGCTCAGCTTTTTGTTCAGCTTCTTGAGCGCTCACACTCCCTGCATTTTTTAAAATGCCTTTTCCTAAAAGTGCTAGATAGTCGTCAAGTTTACCAATCCAGTCCTTCATTGTCATAGCGTGTTCACTTTTTGCCTGAATCTCGGCAAAGGATAAATATGCATCTACAATACGATTTAGCGTCTCAAGCTCATTTTCATTCAAATAATTTTTTGCGATATAAATATCGCGCCGAATTGGATGAAACCCAGGGAAATTCGTGAGCCCCATCAATTGTTTTTTGCTATCAGCACGCTCAGCGATCAATTCTGCTGCAGTCTTCCCACTCACCGCAAAGTGCATTTTATTTTGGACCGTTTTAAAGAACAATTCTGTTTCTTTTGCATCTTTACTATAATCAATGCTTGTCGCATAAATATCGGTCACTTTTTGATACAGCATTCTCTCGCTGGATCGAATATCGCGGATGCGTTCCAACAATTCCTCAAAATAACGTGATTTGTGCCCACCCTGTTTTAGTCTAATATCATCCATCGTAAAACCCTTGATCATATATTCCTTTAGCCGTTCTGTCGCCCATTGACGGAATAGAACACCACGATTGGAATTCACTCGATAACCTATGGCAATAATGACATCCAAACTATACATTTTGGTCTTATATCTCTTCCCATCTGTGGCAGTTATTAGGAAATTCCGAATAACTGAATCCACCATAAGTTCACCCGTTTTAAATACATTTGAAAGGTGTTCGTTTACCGTTGGAACCGTAACTCCAAATAGTTCCGCTATAAGCTTCTGAGTCAACCAAACATCATCATTCTCGAACCTCACCTCTACTCGAGTTTTTCCGTCTTCCGTCTGATAAAAAATAATTTGTGATTTATTCTCCATGTTCGCATTATAGGTGAGCGTACACTCACTGTCAATATTTTTATAAAAAAAGACCCCTCCGATGTTAGGTCGGAGAGGCCTTTTTGATGTTTCGTGTGTGTGTCTGCGCACTTTATGTGTGCGTACGAAGGCTTGTTTCTCTTTATTCCGCTACGTTCACGCCAAGCATTTTGCCGAACATTGTGTAAAGAACTTTTGTCGCTTCCGCTCTGGTGATATTCGCTCCTCCGTCAAAGTATTTTCCATCAGCTTTTTCTTTTCCACCGATGAATCCTTTTTCTGTAGCCGCTGTGACCACTCCTGCGTACCAATCTGTCGAGCTTACATCTTTGTAGACTGAGGTTGTTTCTCCTTTCTCAAGTGCTTCCATTTCGATCTTAGTATCGTCGTCCGCAAGGTATTTGTATAGGCTTTCAGCCATCTTTAGGAATTCCGCACGATTGATTGATTTGCTTGGCTGGTATGTTCCGTTTGGATTTCCGTTTACCACTTCCCTTGCTTTTAGTTCCGCTATATATCCTGCGTACCATTGGTCTAATTCTACATCTGTGAATGGTTTCATTTCAGGATTTGCAGGATCTTCAAGTCCCATGATTCTGTATAGAAGTGCTGCTGCTTCTGCACGATTTAGGTTTCCTTCAGGTTTGAATGTTCCATCTTCGTTTCCTCTTACTACGTCAGCAGAGATCATCGCTTTTACCATATCTGTCGCCCAGTGATCTGCAGGAATGTCTGTAAGAGTTACTGTTGATCCTGATTTTGTTTCGACTGTGATTGGTGTTGCGACTGCTGATGTTTCTGTTGATGCGTCTGTGGATGATGACGTGTCTTCTTCAGTTGTTGCGCTTTCGTCTGTGGCTGTGTCGGTCGTTGTTTCTGTGTCTGTTGCTGTTGTTGTTTCAGTTGTCGTTGTGGTTGTTTTTGTAGTCTTTGAAGAACTTCCACCACCGCCTCCGCCTCCTCCTCCAGATGATGAGCTGGAGCTAGAGCTTGAGGAGTAGGCAACTATCGTATCGGCCGTGATTGCCGCGTCAGTTTCAATATTTAAGTCTGCCGCTGTTGTTGTCGTGATTGTATATGTGCCTGTAGATCCTGTTGCTCCCGGAGTGACTATTCCTGTAGCCAATATTAAGCTTTTTGCTCCAGCCGCTGTTGCCCCTCCACCTGTTTGTGTAAGCGTGACTACTTGTCCTGAGACTGTCGCTGTCCATGTACCATCCAATCCTGATAAGCTTGATGCTACGACTCCGGCAACCGAAGCTACACCAAATCCTGATGGATATGTGATTACTATTTTTCCTAGGTTTGGAATTTCTGCCGTTGTTGTGAAGCTGATTGTATTTGCTGATGGTGTTCCTACAGATAAGTTTGCAGGTTCTACATTTGTGGAAGTTACATCTCCGACTGTTGATGCGACTATTACGTCATCTGTCGCTGTCGCCATATTTGCATCAGGTTCTGGCGTTATATCCACTATTGTTGTCGTAATTACTCCTGCCGCCGATGCGTATATTGATTTGATTCCTGTCGGTATCGTTATCGTTCCTGATTCCGCTGGTGCTGTCGCAGTGGCCGTCAGCGTAAGGGTTAGCACTTGTCCTGACTGGCTTGCCGTAAAGGTCGCGGCATTAGTGTTAAAGGTTGATGTCGCTGCTCCTGCTGCTGTACTCACTGCGCTAATGTCGAAATTCGCCGGAAAGGTCACTTGTACAAAGTCTCCCGTATTCATTACTGCCGGTGTTGTTAGCTCTAATGCTATCGTTCCTGCTGTTCCCACTGTCGCTATATTCGTGATTGTTATTGCCGCCGCTGGATCCGCCGCTGTCGTCAGCGCTATTACGTCATCTGTCGCTGTCGCCATGTTTGCAGAGGCACTTGTATTATAGAGAGTTGTCGTAATTACTCCTGCCGCCGATGCGTATATTGATTTGATTCCTGTCGGTATTGTTATTATTTTCCCTGACTCTGCAGGTACTAATGCAACGGCGGTTAGTGTCAATACCTGTCCTGATTGGCTTGCTGTAAAGGTCGGTGTTCCTGTAAAGTTTGATGTCGCTCCTCCTACTGCTGTACTCACTGCGCTAATATCGAAATTCGCAGGAAATGTCACTTGCACCTTGTCTCCTATTGCCATCGCTACTGGTGTTGTGACTGTTAGTCCTAACGTTCCGGCTGTTCCTACTGTCGCTATATTCGTGATCGTTATTGCCGCCGCTGGGTCTGCTGCTGTCGTCGCTACATCTACCGTAGTAGATGATGTCTCGGCAATAATATCATCGCCAGCATCTCCAACTGTTCTTAATGTAGCCGTGACCATTGCGGAGAGAGCAGGATCTAGGACGTAAGAAGGCTTAACTTTCAATCCTTGAACTATGATCGTTCCGTCTATGGCACAATTTCCTTCTGCTCCCAATGTTATTCTTGCCGTTGTTGCAGGAGTTCCATATGTCACCGCATAAGCCGAACCAAAATATCCGCAACTTCCACCTATCACTACAGTACTTACGGTTGAATCAAAGAGCTGATTGACTTGTGTGGCGTCTATGGTAAAAAGTAAAACTTCTGAGTCACCTACGTCAACAAATATTGCATCTGTTAATGTTATATCTGTTAATGAGTAAGAAGTTCCTACCGTTAGAGACGTTTCAGAAGTTACTCCTCCTGAAACCGTCCATTCATTCGCCGCGAACGTCGTCATCGAAAGCGCGAAGAAGGCTGTTAAGCCGATTGCTGATAGGATGGCGAGTTTTAGCCATCTGAATGTTGAAATCTTTAAGGTTGTGCCCATAGATTTTTTTTATTAAATATATATAAAGTTTTGGAGATTTTCATCTCTTTTGGAAGTGTATTAAAAATTGCCTTAAATTACAAATCTATTGTGCGAGGATGTGTTGACAGATTTGGAGTTGTTTTCCTGACTAGTCGGGAATGAGTTTCGGTGGATAAACTCCGTTCTTTATCATTTCATATTCCGTAAAACATATTGGATTAGTTCAGGGTTCATATATATTCTAATACACTAGAAAGATTAAGAGTTTGAAACGTCATTTGGCTCTATCAATTACCCTTGCCTCTCTGTTGTGGTTATGTTATCATGTACACAAGTGTACAGAATAATATATCATGTATATAACCTCACTCAATCGCATAGCCATCCTTGCCCGTCAACCCGAGCAGATTTTTCATAGTCAAGATTTGGGTCGTTTATGGAATATAAATAATCCAAACACCCTAAATACTCTCCTCAAACGCTATAAGCAAAAAGGACTTTTATTCAGAATATACAAAGGTCTTTATTCTCTACTTCTACCTGACAAACTTGATCCTCTATTGTTGGGAATCAAAGCGCTGCACGGCTACAGCTACGTCAGCACCGAAACCATTCTCATTGAGGAAGGACTGATCACTCAAATGGATTATCAATATACATTCATTAGCAATTCGTCACGAAACTTTCAAATAGGCCAACGCCGATTTAGAAGTCGCAAACTTCAGGACAAATACCTGTATAATCCTGCCGGAATTATTGAAAAAAACGGGATACTCATGGCAAGCCCTTTAAGAGCGCTGGCCGATCTCTTTTACTTCAATCCAAACGCCTATTTGGATGGAAGTAAAATGATCGACTTTAAAGAATTAAATAAACTGGAAAAAGCGATCGGCTATCCAATAACTAAAAACCATCATGCTCATTCCGCGTAGAGAGGACGCCATACATAAAGCTTGGCTATTGCGTTTATTAACAGCCATATGCGAACGACCAAAGCTGTCACAAAATTTAGGTTTCAAGGGAGGCACTTGTGCCGCCATGCGCGGATTTTTGGATCGCTTTTCCATAGATCTGGATTTTGATTTGCTTGCAAATAAAAAAGAAATACCGTCAATCAGAAAAGCTTTGGAAAATGTTTTTACTGATCTGGATCTGACAATCAAGGATAAAAGCTCTAAAGTTCCTCAATATTTTGTGAGATATCCTGCAAAAGATATGCAAAGACGCAACACTATAAAAATTGATATTTTATTTCCTCCGCCAAAAGCAAATAAATATGAGATGGTACGTCTTCCCGAGTTGGATCGAGTAGTCAAATGTCAAACACTGGAAACAATGGTAGCCAACAAATTAGTTGCCTTGATTGAGCGTTATGAGCGGACGGGCAAAATAGCCGGTAGAGACGTTTTTGATGTACATCATTTTCTGCTCAACGGTTATTCTTACAGCAAAGAAATAATCCTTGAACTGAGAAAAGTTTCAATTTCTGATTTCTTTAACCGGCTCATAGAGTTTGTAGAAAAACACGTCAATAATACCCTGATAGATCAGGATTTGAATCACTTATTGCCTGATAAAGAATTTCACGCGATCCGAAAAATTTTAAAACCCGAAATTCTTAGACTTTTGAAGGAGGAACTTAAACGCGAGGAAACCAATCAAAAGACCCTGCCTATGTAAAGGAAAAATACTGAGCAAGTAGCCCAGTGTTGTTTTTTGGCTATTTCCCCAGCGAATTCAACATCTCCACTATTTCCCTTCTGGTCATAAGATGGCTGGGATCGAAGTTTGCGGAATTTGTATCTACGGTGTCTTTCAAATATTGAGCATATGGCAGATACCAAGCGTTGTTTTGATTAACCGGTGTGTCTTCGTATGGTGCGGATGAAACTATTCCTGTTTCCGCTTTTATGGCTTTCAATATGATTTTGATTGCCTCTGCTTTGTTTACGGCTTGTGCAGGCATGAAAGTGCCGTTTGGATAGCCGTCGATGATGCCAAGTTTTTTTGCGGTGTAGATATAGTCGGCGTACCATTCATCAGGGTTTACGTCTGAAAAAATCGGTTCGTTTTGTGCAGGGGAGATTATATCTATATTTGCGTATAGTAGGACTAATTTTAATAGTTCTGCGCGATTTATCTGACTCTCTCCTTTAAAAGTGC
>PFOM01000015.1:0-10730 GCA_002792535.1 Candidatus Peregrinibacteria bacterium CG_4_10_14_0_2_um_filter_38_24
CTGTAAAGAACTATTTACCAGTCTGTGGTGCCATGGTGTCATCATTTATTAATCTAAACCCATCTTTGGCTTACGCAATGTACTCTGCTATTGGTCTATATGGAGTTTATATGGATGCAAACCAAGAAGAGTTAAATAATTTTTTGGTTTTTATAAAAGATCATCCAGATGTTTTCGTGGAAGAGGCAATATCAACTAACGACTTTAAAAAGGGATTTGTTATTACTTTAGGAGAATTTCTTAAGATGCGCTCTGAACACAAAAGAGAAACTGTTAAACGTGTATTTTTAGGCTTTACTTCAAGTAAAAACAAAGAAAACTTTCAGCTTGAAAAACTATACTCTGTTCTTTCAAGCATCTCTTTTGAGAGTATTCAATATCTCGAATTTATCAGTAATGATATTTTACAAGTAGCAAAGTTGGCCTGCAGAAAAGAAATGACAAGAGTAAAAATATTACATGAAAACTACAATGTCGAATTAGGAGAAATAAACTTTAAACTTAACAATCCACTCACTAAATTTATTAGAAAAAATTTAGACGACCAGTTCGGGATTAATAATGAAAAAGCAAAAGAAAAGTACGCACATATTGAAGATAGCATTGAACAGATCAATGCTATGGATAAAGACATGAAAAGTGCAGAAAAATTACTGAACGAAAGAGTGTCGGAATTGATTAGTTTAGGTATTTTACGAGCAATTATTGATGATAGCGGAGTAGGCGTAATTGGTGGAGGTTCTGTATGCTATGAGGCTGATTTTACCGATTTTGGCTTAGATTTTCTTTCGTATTTAAATCAAAGCTAGCTATAATTTCTTAAGGACCTCAAATATTTTCACCATTGCCAAAGTATCCAATTCACAGTATTTCAGTAAATCATGCTTTATTTTATCTTTTTCTTGTTGGATTTTCGCTTCAAACATCATAGTTTTCCAGGCATTCATAGCCATAGATCCATCCCTAATATTCAAATTCTTATAGCTCATTTCTAGAACAAGCACAGGCAATACATCCTTAATGGAAAACCCTCCTCTAAAATCGTGATGGACGTAGTGATTTTTTGAAAATATTTCCATTAAATCAAAAAGTCTCTGCAAGAACTATCATTGGATGACTTTTAGAGTCGGAATGTAAAAACTCATGATGATCTAATTCTCCGTTTGGATTTTTCAATATGTGCAATTAATATTGGAATGGCACCTGCTGATATGGTTTACAACCGTCATATATTGGCACAGCTGTTGGATAGGTTTCATAATCCAAAAAATAAAGAGGATAAACTAGCTCGTTCAACTTTTCTGTTATTTTTATAGTCTTAATGATAGGAATTTTGGTTTGTGTAACTTCCACATGGTTTCTTTGATATTTCGTTAACTTAAAATCCTTTGGCACTTCTTCAATTGTGTAACAATTATCCTCAATAAGAGCTTCCAGCTTCTTCTTGCTAAGTCCAATTCGCACAATGTCATGCACGGAATAATCAGGAACGTCAGGATACAAATGTTTAAAAGCCGGACAATGGTTATTGCGTGATTTATAGATACATTCACACGGAAGCGGTTCTCTATTATTTCCTAAAATGCGTTTCATATCAGGGATCATCAGATTAATCTCTTCTTCTAGCCCCTTTACGTTGTCTGTAATGTCAGTTATTTGTAAAAGTTTCCTTGCATTGATTTCGCCTTGCTTACGAAACTCCTTGTTGAGCTCAATTAAATTTACTTTCCCAACTTTGTAACCAGCCATTTTTAGCAAAATGTACTGGAAAGCCGCATCATATAAATGTTCATCTTTTTTCTTATCTTGCGCAGACGTTCCTTTAACCTCGTTAATTATCCAATATCCGTTGGAGTCATCCCAGCTCAAAATATCCACCATCGCGTATAGATTTTCGGCTTCAAATGTAACCTGAAAAATAGTTTTTTTCCCAGAGTTTAATAGTTCCTTGGTTTCTTGAATGGCAGCCTTTTTCCTACTCTCAACCAGAACACCCTGAGGGAAAAGTTTTCTAGCCCATCGCTCTACTTCCTGTCCGTTTTTAATAAGTTCTTTGTCAAAATCGCTTAGCTCTTGATTATCAAGTACCTCAGGCTTCTTTTTGAAAAACCAAAAATATGCTGGGCATTCAAGATAACGAATGAAGTCTGATTTAGTAATAGTATTCATTCAATTCAAAACAAATTTTTAAATAATTACTTCTCCGAAATTTGTAACTGGAGCTTTAAACTCAATATCATCAAACTGTTCAAAGTGTTTTCTTCCACACAAAATTTTCATTTTTTCAGATGGTGAAAGCTCTTCAATGTTGTTGGTTCCTTTTGTTTCGGCCACAAAATAGACTTTCTTGTCGCCTTCAAAAACCACCGCCCAGTCTGGATTATAGCTCCCAATCGGCGTATCAATTTTAAACCACCATGGAAGTTTGAAATAAAACTTTACATCTTCTCTGGCTTCTAAATCTTTGGCAAATTGGCTCTCAATGTTTGAATCGATCACTATGTGGTCATAAAGTGTTTTGCCCTGGTCTTTGACCTCTACAAGCTTGTCCAAATAGCCCTGAAGTTCTTCATTCTCAAACTCGCGCATCTCGTAGAAACTACCGGCGATTTTTTCATACTTGATTCCATCAACCATCATTTTCTTTAAAGCTTCGTTAATGATCCTGCTTCCTTCGTCCATTAGTTGCTGAGGATTTATCAAAACATCGCCCATTTTTCCCGCCCTTTTCAAAATTTCCAGAATAGTGGTTTTTGTAAGCTTGGTTTTAGTTTGGATACCGCTCAAAATATCGGGAATCAATGAAAGATCATAATTGTTTTCAATCACCTGTCCCGAACTTGTTATCGTTTGTGTTTCCACTCCTCTTTCATTCATTTCCAGCCTCACGCGAATATTGCTGATTCTTGGCTTGGCAATGGCTACATCTTTCAAAACCCTAGCTACCTCTTTGATCAATTCTTCCGTCTGATAGTTCACGTTATATTTCGTCTTTTGGTTAATTCGTTTCCATAAGTCCTTGAAATTCGGATCAAGTTCATACCCTTTTTTTAATCGAACTGATTTTCTTTCCTTGGCATTTTTAATTCTTCCGGTAAAGCTCACTCCACACTCTTCCTCTATTTCCGTCTGTAAAGATTTGGCAAAACTCTCGTAACTTTCATTTGCTATCACTGTCAAAATATTGATGTTTTGGTCAAATACTCGTTCGCCATCCTGATTTACCGGCAAACGAAGTCCGCGTCCAATTTCCTGTCTTTTCTTCATTTCCGATCTCGTTTCATTCAACGTACAAATTTGAAAAACATTCGGATTATCCCAACCCTCACGAAGTGCGGAATGGCTAAAAATAAACCGCAAAGGCGTGTTAGAGTCCAACAACCGCTCTTTATCTTTCATTATTAGCTCATAAGCCTGCTCATCATCCTTGGAAGAGCCCCCTTCGCCACCTCTATCAGCTGTATCTTTCCATACTCCAGTTTTTTTATCCTGAGAAAAGTAGCCGTTGTGGACTTCATCCGCAGAATATTCTAAAACCCCTTTAAACGACGATTTTGCCTGAAATTCTTTGTAAATTTCTTCGAACCACATGGCAAACTTCCCTTTCACCCATCCACTTTCGCCATAAGTCCTGTAATTGGCTACCTTATCGATGAAGAACAGTGACAAAACTTTTATGCCTTTATCCTTTAGCTTTTTCTCTTTCTCAAAATGATTCTGAACAGTCTTTTTAATCTGATATTTCATAATCTCTTCCAAAAGCCCTTCGTCTTTCTGTCCAATAGCGTAAGTCTTTCCGTTTGAAAAGCTGATAAACTGCTCAGCCGTGTTAATTTCTTCCAAAATATAACCATCTTTGTACACATCGCGTTTACCGGAAAATTCAAAAAGATCGTCACCTATTTTCAAAACTAATGCTTTCCTCTGCAAGCCGTAATCGTCGCTTTTATCAATCTCCACTTTAGCTGTAATGAGAGTTTTTTTACTCTTAATTTCCAGAACTCTTAAATAGGCATCATTAAACGCATCTTCAGAAAACACAGAATCCACTTCAATCTTTTTCACCAAGCCTAGATCGTATGCGCGCACCGGATCAAGCTTGTATAAGAGATTGTAAGGATGTTTATGAGTTGCGGAAAATCTAAGCGTACAAAGCGGATTCAAATTATCAATAGCTTGCTTTCTGATTGGAGTCTCCATGTTCTGTGGCTCATCAACTATCACAATTGGCCTAACTGCCTTGATGTATTCAATCGGCACACCCCAGTCCGAATCCTGATAGATGATATTACTTTCTTTCTTGGCAAAAGAATCGATATTGATGACTAAAATCTGCAAAGCATTGGTTGTGGCAAAGTTTTTTAACTGTCCGCGTTTTCGTGGATCGTATAGATGAAAATCCATCTCTGGATTATTGTAGAGCATTGCAAAATGCTCTTTGGTAATTTCCAAATTCTTGATCACTCCTTCTTTAATCGCGATGCTTGGCACAACGATAATAAATTTCTTGAATCCATATTTTGCGTACATCTCGTGAATTGCGCGAAGATAAACGTAAGTTTTACCCGTACCAGTCTCCATTTCCACTGAAAAATGCATACCATCTAATTTCTCGGCTAATTCCAGCGTACCAAAAGTTTCACCTGTTTCGGTGTTCTTTTTTTGATGAACTCCGTTAAATCGCTTTTGAACCGTTTGAGTGTTTTTTAAAATTGCTGACTCTTCTAAAATCAGTCTATTCCCCACCAAAAGCTCGCTTCCGATTTGGAGCTGATTCGAAGATGGAGACATTTCTACCTCAAAATCACCACTCTCCAACAGCTGACCTTCAAATACGTCCACGATTGATTGAATCGCTTCCAGTTGATATCCCTGATTGGCTTCAAATTTTAGTTTCATGGTTTATTATTCCTTAAGAATCCTGAGTCTTTGTATCAGCAGATTGGGCTGTATATCCACTTGATAATTTTGAAACAGAAGAATTATTCGTTAATTCTGTTTGAGTTTTTGTCTCAAATGATGAATGAGTCTTACTTACGGCATCAAGAGCATCCTGATAGTATTTCAATAATTTGTCTGTGTGCTCTTTATTACGATGATCTGAGTAAGAAAGTAATCCCAAAATTATACCCAAAATCAGAAAAAACGAACCCCAAATAAGACTTGGAGTAAAAGACAATGGCTGGTCTTTGACTAGAAAAAATCCAATACTCAAAAATATACCAATTATAAGTATTGATGGAAGTTTTGACTGAGCCAATGCTTTAAAAAAATTCTCCATATCCTACTTATTGATTAAAAAGTTCACTACCGCAAGAAAGCCTTCAGCCTGCATGGTTTCTCTCATTTTTTTTAGGTCTGATTTTATCTTGCTAACGTCCGTTTCTTGATCATATTTTTTAAAACAATCAACATCAAACAATAAACCCTGAGTATCTGGGGTCTTTTCTTTCACAACTCTCGAAATCCGAAAATTAAAAGTAAAGCTAGATAAAGCCTTGCTGAAAACCACTTCAGATAATTCAAAATCTGAGTTATTCAGTAACTTTGAAAAGTGTGTACCATCCATGGTCGACTTGTCACACTCATAAACAAAATAATTCCTCCACCCGAGTCTATTAATTTTTGTTACATCGATAACATTCAAAACTTTTTCAACCAAATTCTCATAATTCGTTGCAACCGCATCCAGACCAGTCGGACTTACGCTGTGCATCCAAAAATCACCAACAGACAGCCTATATTCTTCATTTAATTTTTGTTGTTTTTGAATTACTAAAAAATTTCTGTCCATTTGGAATTTTGGTGGCAGATTTTTTTCATCATAAAACAAATTTACTACCTCGCCTGCCCTATCAATATACTTATAGCCTTTAATAAAATTTACCTGCAAAAACGATTCTGCATGCACTAAATTATTAAGTTTTTTTATCGGATCTTTAGCCATAAGAATTATTATTAAATTACCTTAAATTCCTTCACCCCCGCATGCTCTGCCTCCAACATCATATTGGTTTTGAGCTGGTCATTGTTTGCAAACGCACGATCTAGTGTGATTATCTTTTCTGGCTTGTCTTTTAAAATAGTCTCGAAAAGCGGCTTTGTAAGCTTATCAGCCAAGCAAATAATCAAACCTCCATCTCCGATTCTATAATACTTGCCATCTTTAACTTTCTTTTCTTCAATCGCAATATTCAACTCTAAACCACTCTTAATAATTAATTCATAAAGAATGTTTTCGGTAACTGCCTCGGAGGTCACGTTATCGATGAAATCCTCCAATTGCTTCTGCAACTGCTCCACATTTTCAATCTGCGTATTCCAAACCTTAAAATTGCTTTCATCAAGTTTAAAAGCTTTAAAACCGAGATCCAACTTAGCATTACCTAGGTCTAATTGATTACCTTTTTCTTGCTTAATTTTCTTTCCAGCCCTACGTATCCGTTCTTTGGCAATGTCAGCAATTGTTACAAACCCAGCCTTTGCCGCTTCACTATCTTCTTTGCATTTTTCTGGTAATTGAACGCCTATCCACTTCCTATTGCCTTCATCTTCGGCGTTCAATCGCATTACAGCATGGGCACTAGTGCCAGAGCCAGCAAAAAAATCAAGAAAAATACCTTCCTTTTCGTTCAATGCTTTCATTAATTTTTCAATTAGCTCAGGAGGTTTGGGAAAATCAAATATTTCTGAAGAACCAAAAAGTTCCTTCAGGTATTGCCTAGCAGCTTGATAATTTAACTCTTTATCCTCGAATACACTCTTTAGTTTTTCTCTTTTTTTGTCCCCATTTTCAAGCTCTAAATAGTCAATTCTATAAACATCATAAGCCTCACTACCATTGCGCTTAATTTTTTTACCATATAACTCTGCTAAACGCTCTTGAGCTGTATTTTTTCCCCAAGTCCATCTACTTTCTTGTCCATCAGGTCTAACTGGAAAAACTTCTTCAATAAATTCACCATTTTTTGTCAGAGAGACTTTATTGTTTTTTGGATTTATATAAAAAGGGTAAAACATATTTGGTCTATCTGTCCTTTTCCAATCTCCACCTCTTTTTCTTAAACCTAAAAGCCTAGCCTTTTTACCATTTTCATCAACAAAACTAAACCCTTCATCTTCGGAATCTCTTTCATTGCCAGTAATTGAAAAAAAGCCCAATTCACTACGTGAATAACATACAACGTATTCATGTTCTGTAGAAATTCCATAAGGTTCCTGAGAGCCTCTTGGATTTGAGCGATTAATGATTTGCCCTAAAAAATTCTCTTCACCGAAAATCTCATCCATCATCGCTTTCAAATTCTTGACTTCATTATCATCAATACTCACAAAAATCACCCCGTCCTGTCGCAGTAAATTCCTAGCCAAAAAGAGGCGCGGATACATCATATTTAGCCAGTTGCTATGAAAATGACCACTATCACGCGTGTTCTGGCGGTAAAGATCGTGATTGATTACATTGCCTTCATCATCAATTGAGCCATTGGCAATGAGTTCCTCTCTCTTCGTTCTCGAAAACTTGTCATTATAAATAAAATCATTACCAGTATTGTAAGGTGGATCGATATAAATCATCTTTACCTTGCCGTAATAGCTCTTTTGCAAAACCTTTAAAACTTGCAAATTATCGCCTTCAATAAACAAATTTTCAGTCTTATCAAAATCAACCGATTCATCCCTGCAAGGCTTCAAGGTATTAGTCGTGGTTTCCTGAATTTTTTTAAAACACTCAGCTTTACCAGCCCAAGTAAGCCCATAACGCTCCTGATCAGTGACCACCTCTTCACCAAGCGTTGCCTTAAGTTTTTTGCTATCAATTTTTCCTTCTGAAAAAATCTCAGGCATTTCTTTCATCAACTTCGCCAAAAGTTCCGCTTGAGGATTTGTTGATTGGCCGGTTATTTTGGATTTATCCATAAATTAGAATGGTTAATTTTCGCGTATAAGACCAACTTTTTTGCCAACGATCTGGCAATTCCCAAGCTGGAGGGTATAAATTTGATATTTAGGATTTGCTGGCTTCACCGTAACATGCGTTTTCTCTTTTATAACCTCTTTAAGGGTTACTTTCCAGTCTTCATCTGCAATCACAACTATATCTCCATTATCAAAATCTGTCTGCTCCCGAATCAAAACTAAATCACCATCAAGGATATGTTTTTCTATCATACTATCTCCTTTTACTCTTAATAAATAATGCCTTTTGTCGTCTCCTTTAAGCATTGATTTAGGTATTTCTCTAATCTCAGGATCATCTTCTTGTATTGCCTCCCTTGGTCCTCCGGCGGGGACATCGCCCAAAATTGGTACTTCAACAACTTCTTCTCTGTTTAAAGGTTCAAAACCTCTAGCAACACCTGAACTTTTTTTTAAAAATCCCTTTTCAACCAACTGATTCACATGAAATTGAGCGGTTGAATGCGACGTAAAATCCATTGCTTCTTGAACTTCTTTCAAAGAAGAGCCATATCCTTTTTTCTTCGCAAATGACTGTATAAAATCCAATACCTCTTTCTGTTTTTGAGTAAGTGGTGTTTTCACAAAAATATTTTTAAAAAAACATTGACGAGCCCAGTATATTTTGTAAGAATGTTCACGTCAACTGTAAATCTATAGTAAGTCAGTGTAAATCATTTTTTAACCAAAATACAAAATGACGCAAGTACGAATAACTTGTATCAACAAGGACAGAGGAAATCACTATAACCCACATGAAGCAGTCAGTCATTATGGATGGCTTAACCCACAAACAAACGAAAGTGGAAAAGCAGATAGGGCTTCAATGGTAGTATGGCTGGAAACACAAGGAAATTCAGCCTATGTAATGGATCGAATAGGAAACAAAGCATATTGCGGTGTCAGAAAAAGCGCAAATGGAAACAAATTCCTACAAACATACGCGGATCAGACATACACAGATAACTTACTAAATTTACCAGAATGCTAACAATGAGCTATGACAATCAAAATTAACCGCCCCGAAAAATGCGGTCTTTCACGATTTCAGCGTGGCTCTTTGATGCTGGAATTGCTCATTACTCTTCTCTGCGCCGCCCGCCCGCCTTCGGGCGGCGCAGGCGCGAGCTCGCCTGAGGCGAGCTCTGTCATTGATCCATACTTTCCTTTAAAATAAGTCCGAACTTCTTTGTAGAAGGACAGCCAACTCGTATATTGCGATTTTGTGGCAGAAATCTGCCACGCTTTTTCAAGCTGGCAAGCCACTTTTTGCCCCGTGAGCCGGAAGTTCGTTTGCGCAAAGCGCAAAGTTCGGCAGTAGCCGAACAGCCGATTTTCTGCATTTCGCCTTCGGCGAAATCCCCAAATTTTCGGAAAGAAAGTGACAATTTTTCCATGCTTAGCACGGTTTGCCCAAAAACGATAACCATATAAAACTATGAAGTATTTTTTGTATGTCAGAAAATCCACAGATGAAGAAGACAGACAAGTGCTTTCTATAGAAGCACAATTAGCTGAGTTACATGAATTTGCCAGAAAAGAAAATCTGGTAATAGCAAAAGAATTTATAGAAAGCAAAACAGCCAAAGCTCCGAGAAGACCTCTATTTAATGAGATGATTTCTTTAATGGAAACAAGTAATGAAAAGATCGGAATTTTAGCATGGCATCCTGACAGATTGGCACGAAACAGCATAGATGGAGGAAAAATCATTTACTTGGTAGATACAGGCAAAATTGAATCGCTAAAATTCCTTACATTCTGGTTTGAAAATACTCCGCAAGGCAAATTCATGCTCAACATCGCTTTTGGGCAAAGTAAATATTACATTGATAACCTTTCAGAGAATGTGAAAAGGGGCATACGCCAAAAACTCAGACGTGGAGAATGGCCGGCACTTGCTCCTCCGGGATACTTGAACGATTTAAAAACTCACACCATCATAAAAGATCCAAATAGAGCGGAACTAATCAAGAAGCTGTTTTGGGCGTATGCCGAAGGTAAATACTCGTTCAAATATTTACAAAAATTGTCACTTTCTTTTGGCTTGGTGAGCCGATATGAAAACAAATCTCTTGCCGTTTCAAAGATTCAGAAAATGTTAAAAAATCCATTCTATTATGGGGTTTTTATACACAGAGGAGAAATGTACCAAGGTAGCCACGAGCCAATTATTTCAAAGCAACTTTTTGATAAGGTGCAGGAAATAATGAAACAGAGAGGCAAGCCACGAAAAGCAAAAGTAAAGTTGGCTTTTGCTTTTCGTGGCACATTCAATTGCGGTGAGTGCGGCAGATCAATAACAGCCGAAAAGAAAACAAAAAAGTCAGGCCGCACTTATACATATTACCGCTGCACCAAAAAGAATGTTGTTTGTAATCAAAAGTATCTTGAAGAACAACCGCTTATAGATCAACTCAATAATCTTTTTCAAAAAGTTGCTTTGAACAACGATTTAAAAAATAAATTTCTCCGAGAATGGGAAAAGGACTACAAGAAAGCTCAAACCGAAAAACCTTCCGCCCAAAATCTCAAACTGGAACTGAAAAATCTTGAAGAAAAACAAATGCGATTACTGGATATGTATCTCGAACAGACAATATCCGAAGAAGAATACACAAAAGCCAAAGAAAAAATTATAAACTCCAAAATAGACTTAAAGGAAAAAATAAATGATTTTGGGCGGAAGGGAAATAATTGGCTCGAACCATTTAAAGAATGGATTTTATCGGCTCACCAAGCCGTTCGCTACGCGAACACCGAAAATTTGG
>PFOM01000015.1:10774-30652 GCA_002792535.1 Candidatus Peregrinibacteria bacterium CG_4_10_14_0_2_um_filter_38_24
TTCGAACCCCCGATGGTGGGACCAGAACCCACTGCCTTACCACTTGGCCAATCCCCAACATTACAACACCAAAAACAGCAAACAGAGCATAGCCACAACAAGCAAAAATTTCAAGCTATATCTCCAAAATTTTAATAGTAGACAACGATCTCTTTTGATCCAACAAGCTTACCCTTATTGTAAAATTTCATAAGATATTCACTATCGTAATATCCAGTATAAACTTCAAAATTAGAATAAAGTCCTCCATTACAAGCCTTCACAACAGGAGAGCTCAAAGCAGAATCAGAAATATACCATTGACCATCCCAACCTTTATAATACAGTTCCAAATCAACAACATCCGAAATAGAACCAAATTCATTTACATTCGCCGCAACATATAATCTCTTCCAACCAGGATATTTCTTAACCCCATTTTCCTCAAGAACAAGGCCAGAAGCCTTCTCCGGATTATTGCACGCACTTGTCGTAACATCTGAAACAGAAATTTCACCAACAATATCATAAGGTTTCAAAGCATCTTTTTTCTTATAATTTTCATAATACCCTTTCGCCGCAACGGCATCTTTATTTTGCACATAATCACTCACAAAATCCCATTCAGAAATACAAGTATCATCATATTTACTACCGGAATAAAGCTCCTCAACTTCCAAAGTAATTTTTTTGAAAGTTTTTTCTCCATCAAAATCCACAAATTGCATTCCGTATTTATCTTCCAAAGTCACAACATTTCCTTTCACGTCATCAAAATACATCTGCATACCATGAACTCTATTGTTTTGTTTAAAAATCGCTTCATCACGCGCAAAACCAGGCACAATCCCAAAACCTGAAGCTTTCACAGGAGTACTAAAAACGTAACTAATTTTTCCACCAAGTCCTTTTTCAGAACACCATGCCGTCGAAAAATCACGATCAGAAACCATCTCCCCCTCATAATTAAAACCGATTCCAGTGTTATCCACCAAAACAGAATTGACCTCCACCTGATAATTTTTAACTTCAGCAATTGGCTTTGCCTCTTCTTCTTTCACCTCAGGACGCTGAGCAACCTCCGTTTCTACCACTTTATCTCCCAAATCTTTTTCACCTTCTGAATCCCCTAAAGAAAAAGAAAAACTACAAGCACTAAACAAAACAGGAACAATCACTGCCAAAACAAAAAACTTAAATTTAAACATAGGAAACAGTTTATGATATACCTCACGACCTTAATACAAACTTTTTATCTCAGCAAGAATAATCTTCTCGACATGATAGACACTATCGCCAATTTCACCCCATTTATTTTCAACCTGATAATTACATTCACCGGCTTGCGCCATTTCTTTTTTCGCACTATCAAGGCGTTTTTCGAGTTCTTCGTCGGAGATTTTTCCACGTCTCAAAATTCTACCTTTAAGATCCTCCATATCACTGACTTTCATGAAAATCGAAACCAAATTTTTCTTTGGCACAAGATTTCGAATAGAATTAAACCCCTGAATATCAACCTCCCTAACAACAACAGCCCCACGCTTTAAAGGCTCAGTTATGTCCTTTTTTGATGTCCCGTAATAGTTGTCGGAATGCACAACAGCATACTCCAAGAACTCACCTTCTTTTATCATCTTTTCAAATTTCTCCTTCGAAACATAATGATAACTTCCACCTTCCTCTTCCCCATTCCTCATCTCGCGCGTCGTATAAGAAACAGGATAAGCAAACCCCGAATATTTACCTTTTATCCTTTCAATTACCGTCCCCTTCCCAGAACCAGATGGCCCGACAATAAGAAAAAGCTTACCCGTATATTCTGATTTTTGTTCTTGATTCTCCATATTTTTTTCCATGCAAAAGAAATATATATGCCTACCCCTTGAAAAACAATTGAAAATTTGCTATAATTAATCAATTTATACCAGTTACTTAAGTGTCCTTTAAAAAATTGTCGCTACTTATACACCCGAAAAGCGGGGGAATGCAGAGCAGAAGCTTCCATCCTGGCTAAAAAATTAACAGCCGGTCCTTCTTCTCTGCATTTCCCTACTTTCCTCCATACTAAGCCAAAAAAATATATTGGCAAGCATGGAACAAAAACAAAAACAAACTGAACAAAAATAAAAAAAATCCCGCCCTGCGGGGAAAAAAAACAAAAACAAAATAAAACTAAAAGTAGGGACATTAAGAAAGAGGAACCATTTACATCAAAAGGTTCCTCTTTTTTAATTTAAATAACTTTTGCCCAACGTTTAATTTAGAACGGCAAATCATCAATCTTTACCTCTTCATCAGCTGAAACAGGCGCAAAATCTCCAGCCGGCTCACTCTCTACGAAATCAGAACTTGCTCCTCCGGAAATTCCAGCCGCTTCCCTGTCAGCACCATAAGCCGAACCACCGTCCCCTTTTCCACCCAACATAATCATATTATCCGCAACAATTTCAGTTCTGTATCTCTTCACCCCGTCTTCTCCTTGCCAATCACGAGTTTGAAGCTTTCCTTCAACAAAAACCTTCGCTCCTTTTTTCAAATATTGTCCACAAATCTCAGCAAGTTTTCTCCAAGCCACAATATTGTGAAATTCAGTTTTGTTTTGACGAGTTCCACTCGAATCATTCCAAGAAAAATTCGTAGCAACACTAAAAGTGGCTACAGTCTGCCCACTAGGAATCTGCTTCACATCAGGATCGCGTGTAAGATTTCCGATAAGCTGGACTCTATTCAATGACATTGCCATATTTATAAAGTTAATTGTAATTTGCATGCAACATACCTCCAAACCATTCGACTTTCAAAACAAATCACTTGCGCATCTATACAAAAACTTAGACAATAGAAATAATTTAATAAAAATTTTAAAAAAACTTTATGAAAATTTTAAAATCACACTCAAAAAAGGCCCTCATCTCTCTTTCATTGTTTATCCTAGCATTAGCCATTTTTGCCGGATGCTCACTGAATTTTTGGGATAAAACTGAAGAACAATCGACCCCAGACGCAAAAACCGAAGAAACAACTCCGGAAACAGATCAAGAAGAAACATCTACAAAAGGAGATATTTCCTACTCGACACCTACAGAAAAAGACATCTGGACCCCAAAATTCAAGCAAACATTTCTAGAAGCGTACCAAAATACAAACCCATATGCAGAAGCAAAAACATTTGAAGACACGCGAAAATACGGTAAATATGCTTTTTTTGAGGTCGGAACAATCAACATCGAAAAATACAAAGACGAAAAACTTTTAATCCTAGTAATTCCTTGCGACGGCATGTGCTTCACTCAAGACACATATAGATTCGCCTACAACGAAACAACAAAAACACTAACATTACTAAAAAAACATTCAGCAAATCTAGAATACAGCCTTCCTATAATCAATCAAATTTCCACAAAAACAGATTCAATAACAAATTTGGGAAACCTCGATGCTCCTGAACAAATCCTCATTCCCGGAACAGACAAATATGCAAAATTAGACATGAAAGACACAGCCAACACATTTGATCTTGAAAATGGCAGTATATTAGACGCATTCAGCGAAGAATATGTAGACAAAACATCAGGGATAAAAATTTACTACAATTTAAAATCAACAAATTCGGTTTCAGATGGATGTTTCAGAGTTTTACTTCCTGACGGAACAATTTCAGTCTACTCATTCCAACCAAATTTCGAAAAAGCCATCACGGACAAATACGATTTTACCGCAGGAGGATGCGGAATAACAGGATCATGTTATTTGATATCAAACCTAACAGATTCAGATTTAACAAAAACCCCAAAATCATCAGGTGACATAAATTTCTCTGTTCCAAAAAATCCAAAGACAGACGAAACAACCTTAGACAATTACGAAAGATACAACATTCAACAAGAATGGAAAGTAAAAGAAGATCCTACATTAAAAACGCTATCGCTTAACGAATTCATCGCAATGGAACCACTTTTATATTGGCAAGATCCATTGGGAAGATGGTCTTCAGTAATAAATAAAAATGTAAAACCAATGGCAGAATGCGGGAAACCGGTAATCTATTTATATCCTGAAAAAACTTTAGACGTTTCAGTAGAAGTAGGAATAGATCACCTCACAAAAACGATTCCGAAGTACAAAAACGGATGGAAAGTTTCTGCACAACCAAACGGAACTCTTTACAATTACGATGACAAAAAAACGTATCCATATTTATTCTGGGAAGGCCAAAATAAAGGCGTCCTTAACGCAACAAAAGGCTCTTCAGTAAAACGAACAGGCCTCGAAAAATTCTTAAACGACAGCCTTGATTCTTTAGGATTAAACAGAACAGAAAAAACAAATTTTATGGATTTCTGGCTTGAAAAAATGCTGAACAACAAAGAAGATTACTTCTTCATTTCATTCGTCGGAACAAGGGATTTCAACAAAGTTGCACCATTGAAAATTTCTCCAGCACCGGACACATTGATCCGAGTTTTCATGTACTACATACCATTAGACATGCCATTGCGAACAGAGAAACAAGACCTAAAGGCAATCGAAAGAAATGGATTTACAGTGGTTGAATGGGGCGGAACATCATCAGTACCATGGCTAGAATAAAAGAAAAAAACAACATACGAAGGAAGAGTACCGTAAAAGTACTCTTCCTTTTCTTGACAATATTTTTCTCGTTATTCGCTTTTGGATGCGCAAAAACTTCAATCACGACAAAAGCCATCATCGTCCCCCATCATCTTCTTGTCGAAAATTATCTCGATGATTTTTACAAACAAATTTCCGAAAAAAATCCAAACATAGAAAAAATAATACTCATAAGTCCAAACCATTTCGATTACGGAAATCGCTACATACAAAGCACAACTTCACTCACAGATAAAGACAAATCAGAAATAAACATAGATAGAAACGAAATTGCAAAAATCTCACAAACCGGCGCATTTTCTATAGAACCTATATATTTTGAAAAAGAACACGGCATAATGAACGAACTGATTTTTACAAAAAAATATTTCCAAAATGCAAAAATCATCCCAATAAGAATAAAAAATGGAACAACAAAAAACCGCTTAGATAAAGCAACAAATGAACTCTTAAAAATAATCACTCCAAACACATTGATCATCGTTAGTGCAGATTTCACACATTACACAGATGAAAAAATCGCACTAAAAAATGACGAAAGATTTATCAAATATTTCGAAAATCTTTCAAAAGTAAAAGAAATAAATTTCGATGAAATCAAAAAACTAGCCACAACAGAAAACGCAAAAACAGCAGACGAAAATGCAGAGAACTATCCGGTCGCATTAGACTCACCTGAATCCCTCTATGTAGCATTAAAGCTCCTTCAGCAAGAAAACGCGCTCATGTTCGCTTTTTTCAAACGCACCTCATCAGCCTCACTTCTCGGCCTCCCAAACCCACTCGACAACACAAGCCACATCTTTGGAAGCTTTTCTAAATAGAATATCTCTGAAACCCACATGCTATAGCCTAAAAAGGAAAAATCTGGTATTTTTCCCACTATGAACTTATACGCATTTGAACTCGGCAGAAAAAAAGAGCTTTGTCTTGCAGAACTTTTAGCAGTCCTAGGCGAAGAAAATCTCGTAGAAAAAAACATGGACACAGCTATTTTTAAATCTGAAGAAAAAAACTTTCAAGATTTACAAAATTCACTTGGCGGCACAATAAAAATAATTGAAATTTTCAAAATCGCACAAGCAACACAAATAAAAGACAGCGTAAAAGAATATTTAGAGGAAAATTTTAGAGATAAAACAGGAAAAATAAATTTCTCATTAACAGTCTTAAATCAAAAATTTCCGGACAAAATTCTCATAAAAAATCTGCTGATTTCTTCAAAAAAAATACTCAAAGAGCTCGGACTAAACAGTAGATTCGTAAATCAAAATTTCGGCAACACAAAGCCATCAACAATCTACAAAGCACGAGTCATTGAAAAAGGCGTCGACATAAACATAATCTACGGCAACAAAAATATATACATCGGAAACACTGTGGCAATTCAAGATATCGACAATTATTCACTTCGCGACTTCAATCGACCAAAACGCGACGCTTTGGTCGGAATGCTTCCCCCCAAACTCGCACAAGTAATGATAAATTTAGCGCTTCTAAAAGGCAAAACTAAAGGAATAATCTACGATCCATTCTGCGGCACAGGAGTGATCCCGATGGAAGGACTTTTGATGGGACACGACGTAATCGGTTCAGATATAGACCAAAGAATGGTCGAGTACACGCAAGAAAACTGCAACTGGTTAATCAAAACTTTCAAGCCGGAGAACAATCCTTCTTTCCGAACATTCAAAAATGATGCAAGACATCTAACGAAAACTGAACTTCCTGAGAAAATAACAGCAATAGTAACAGAAGGATATCTTGGCCCAGCACTAACAAAATATCCAACAGAAGGAGAACAAGAAAAAACATTCCGTGAACTTTCAAACCTACATTTAAACTGGCTAAAACAAATCCATGCACTTACTTCAAAAGATTTGAGAGTGGTTATGTGCCTTACAGGATTCAAGAAAAACGCGTCAATCACGCACTTCCCCCGATTCAAAGAACTTGCAACACTTGCCGGCTACAAAATCGAAAACACTTATTCTTATGATCGTGAAGACCAAATCGTCATTCGCGACATAGTGATCTTAACAAAAATTTAAATGTTACAAATTTCCGGCGAAGAAATAATTCAACTCCTAACTACTTACAAATACCTCATACTTCTGCCAATTTCAATAATTGAAGGCCCGATCATTTCTATGATTGCAGGTTTTCTTTGCTCCGCAGGAATTTTAAGTATTCCAACAACAGCAGGCATTTTACTACTCGGAGATTGGGGCGGAGACACATTATATTATACAATTGGAAGATGGGGCGGCCGCCCACTAATTCGCAAATGGGGACACTTTCTTGGATTCACCGAAAACAAAGTTTTAAAAATAGAAGAACACTTCGAAAAAAACAGCATAAAAACATTAATGCTAGGAAAAACACAAGCAATTGGCGGAGTATTCCTTGCCGCGGCGGGCCTAAGCAAAATGCCCTACAGCAAATTCATGTTTATAAACATGATTGGAAGCATCCCAAAAATAATCATATTTCTAAGCATAGGATATTTTTCAGGAGCAACCTACGACATCATGAACCAATATCTTGGAATCTACGGAGCAATCGCAACCGCAACACTAGTTATCATCTCAGGAATATACTTTTTCATTAAAATAAATAAAAATGCACAAGCACAGAAATAAGCCAAAAAAAGTAATAATAGTCACAGACGTTTGGGGCAATATAAACGGCGTTGTAACCTCTATAATTGAAGCAAAAAAAGGCCTCGAAAGAAAAAATCTAAAAGTAAAAATAGTCCATCCGAAACTTTTCAGCAATCTTCCCCTTCCAACCAATTCAGAAATCAAACTGGCAATAATGACAGGCAGTAAACTAAAAGAAATTTTCAAAAAAACAAAACCTGATTTTATACACATCGCTACAGAAGGCCCTCTAGGCCTCGCCGCAAGAATATTTTGCACAAAAAATAAATTAAAATTCACAACTTCATATCACACAAAACTACCGGAATACATCGCAATAAGAATGAAAATCGGCGTAATGGAACCAATGATTTGGAAATACCTCGAATGGTTTCACGAAACAAGCGAAAAAGTTATGGTAAGCACCGAATCCCTAAAAAAAGAATTGGAAAAACACAAAATCAAAAAAGGCGTAATTGTGCCACTCGGAATAGACTTAAAATTATTCAAAAAAAATAAAAAAACACCAGCACTTCCAAAATTACACACGCCTATTTTTACATTTTTAGGAAGAGTTTCCCCAGAAAAAAACGTTGAAGCATTCTTAAAATTAAATTTACCTGGCACAAAACTTATAATTGGAGACGGCCCCTCCAAAAAAGCCTTAGAAAAAAAATTCACAAAAAATACAATCTTTGTCGGCTACAAAAAAGGCCAAGACATCGTAGATTTACTCTCTATTTCAAACGTCTTTGTCTTCCCTTCAAAAACAGACACTTTTGGCTTAGTGCTACTAGAATCACTAGCATGTGGACTACCCATCGCGGCATATAACGTACAAGGCCCAAAAGACATTATCGAAAATGGAAAAACAGGATACATCGGAAGCAACCTGAAAAAAAACGCACTAAAATGCCTGACAATAGACAAAAGAAATTGCAGAAAAGAAGCTGAAAAATATTCTTGGGACACTTTCACGAAAGCATTCATTAAAAATCTCGTCCCCGCACAACCTTCCGAAGAGAAAACATCTTCCTAAATTGCTCAACAATTCCAAAAACACCCATTACCTTAACTATTTGGAATACCATTTTTATATCTCCGACAAATCCGGCCCAAAATCCATACTTAACAGATTTTCTCGGAGTAATAACATTTTCCCAATCAACAACAGCAATTTTTAATTTTTTTTCTACGATAAGTCCATTCAAGAAAACCTCAAGTCCAAATCCCGGAAGATTGTCCAAAAGCGAAAAATCAGAAATAAGATTTTTCTTAAAAACCCTTTCTCCCGAAACAAAATCGAGCCCCAAAAATCTAAAAATCGACAAACTATTTTTTCTTAAAGTCATACTCACATCAAAATTCCCTTCAACTACAGGCGCAATCAAATCAGTAATATTGCGCTTCTCAATGCCAAGCAAATCAGAATCAATCATCATCACCCATTCATTCTTCGTTGCCAAAAAAGCAGTTTTCACAGCATGAGTCTTTCCCCTATTTGGAAAATACGAAATCAAATTAATACCAGAAATATTTTTCAAGACTTCCTCAGAATTATCAGTTGATCCATCGTTCACCACAATAATCTCATCAATAAGCGAATGCCCCACCAAAACATCAAGAACAGCCTTAACTCGCGCCCCTTCATTGTAAACGGGAACTATGCAAGAAATATTCATATTAAGAACTAAAAACTAATATAAGCGGAGTTTATCAAAAATTATGTTGAAAATCCATCCACACTTGCGTATATTAGCCCTGTTCGGTTCAAGTTTACTGAACATACCGTTCCCGGGTGGCGCAGCGGTAGCGCAGCTCGCTGTTAACGAGTTGGTCGTCGGTTCGAATCCGACCCTGGGAGCCATTTAAAAAGCTGACAGTGCCTTTAGGTACTGACAGATTTTTTGATAGACTCCCCAAGGATTCGAAGTTTATACCCGGAGGGTGAATCCGACCCTGGGAGCCAAATTGGATGTTACGAGTTTGTCACCTCGTTCAAGATCGTGCTAAACTAATTCCATGAACTGGAAAAAATTATTATATATTTTAGTGATAATTATAGTTCTTGTTATTGTTCCCATCACCTACAAATTTTTTTCAACAACCCCAATATCCAATGCCTCTATAAGCGGGTGGTTTATTGGAAATCAAATTTGAAGCGGTAATATCTATATTACTGGAGATGTAGAAATTTTAGGAAATCTTACTGTCTTGCCTGAGCGTATTCGACTACTCATTCTAGCCTTTTTGTTCTAAAAAAATTAATTGCCAAAAGCGAACAAGCTAAACCCATCATTTTTACCTCAGCGGCGCAAAAACCATATTTAGCTGATTGGGAAGCAATTGTTTTTCAGGGCGACGGAGTTTATATTAGCCCTGAATCAAGCGCAATATAAATCGATAATGTTTTTACACCTGCTCCAGAGGAAAGCCGTCGTATATGGAAATATGGAAACTATGAAATCCCGATATTTGACTATCCGGAAATATAGTTATTTATTCCAAAAAAGGGGAATCCAAAATTCCGGAGCCATTTTGAAATACTAAGCAATTTTACTCAAACATTTTCTCCGATTCTTCAAAGAAAAATCTGTCGGTAAAACCAGCGACATAGTCAACAACCACCTGAACCAAAACACTTTCACCATATCTGACCTTGAGTTCATTTATATAAGTAAAACGATTTCTGTCCTCAAGATAATTTTTAACAATAGGTGAATTCGGATGAGAAGAAGGATCTTTTATCGCAGTATAAAATCTCTGAAACAGAAAATTTGTTCTCTCAAGCAATTTCCCCTTTGGTCCGACAAATCTAGGATCATCCGCAGTCGAATCCATCCATGAATTAACGATTTTATACCTTGGATAAAGAAAATTTCTCTTAAAATCTTTCAATATTTCAAAAACCTCCTTGCTATAACCGATTACATCTTTACCATAACTATGAACAAGAAGATCAATAATTAAAGAATTCATGATATCACCACTGTTTGTACCAAGCCTTTGAGCCACATTCAAGGGCAAATCCGACCTTTTCGCAACACCCAAACTAATCATGTCTTCAAAATCCTCAGGAGCATAATGCAAAGTATCTACAAGCAAAACTATGCATCCCTCCAGGGTCGCAGGCACGATCTGAACCTTCTTTGTCGCAGAACTTACTGTTTCCATAAATTTGGTTACAGAATCATTTCCGCTCATGTCGAAAGAAGAAACCAAATTTCCCGATTCCGCAATAACACCATCAATATATCTATCTATATCCGCATTCAACCCCTGCGGAGAAAGGCTTCTGTTTGGAGAAACCATTCCCTTATCAGTCTCACCGTCATGAGAAACAATACCATGCCGAACTTGATCAGTCAGATTAAGTCCGGATCCCTTCGGAAATCCCCTCCTGCTTGAAACCCTATCAACAACATTAACACCCTGAATATTATGCTTAAAAACACCAAGATCTTTAAAAACATCATTCCCCATCCCCCTAATCGCCGAAGAAATCAACAATTCCCCCATATGTCCCAAAGGAGCATGACCTATGTCATGGGCAAGCCCTATCGTCCTGGCCAAATCCTCATTTGCTCCGATGGATCTGGCTATAGATGCCGCAGTCTCAGAAACCCTCAAAGAATGAACCATTCTATTTGAAATATGATCACGCCCGGGAGAAGTGACACACTGAGTTTTCCCTGCAAGCCTCTCAAATTCATTCGAAAAAAGCACTCTTTTCACGTCAACATCATAAGGCCTGCGTTCATAAAAATGACCGGTCACCCTTTCCTCATCCGGTTTTTGCCTTAGCGCCTCATCATCAGAAGTGGCAAACTCACTAAGCTTAGTATTTTTTCCACGACTACGCGCACTTATTTCCCGAAAAATTTCCTTCACCTCCCCATCAGACAAGGAATCACTGGTAAACTCAGACGCATCGAGATTCATAAAAATTTGTTTAAAGATAAACAGGAGATATATTCTCCACCAATATCTCATTTTTGTCAAACAAACAATCTCTACTACGCAAAGACCCCATAGTATCCAAGAACCTTAGACCTTCTTCAAAAACTCAGTTCTCAAAACAATAGCAGAACCACCTAGCCGACAATCAACTTCATCAGGATTGTCCATAAGTTTGATGTTAGTCACTTTCGTGCCTCTTTTGTAAACAGTTGACGACCCACGAAGTGGCAAATCCTTGATCAAAACAACATCATCACCATCTTTCAAAACAGTTCCATTGCTATCCTTCACAACCAAAACCTCAGCAACTTCGGAAACACCATGCTTCCCATCCGCACAATTACACTCCTCCATCATCTCCCATTGATTCGCACATCCATCAATTTCACAAACTGTCATTTCCTCAGAAGATCCACCACAACCACCTTTGCAAATATAATGTACCATAAAATTTACGTTAAAATACGAATCGGATTATACCCCAATCTAAAAACAAAAACCACCTACTCAATAAATCCTTTCACTTGATGATTCCACAATTTTGCATACACACCTTTCTTTTTCAACAATGAATCATGCGTCCCCTCTTCAACAATTTTCCCCTTATCCAAAACCACAATTCGATCCATTATTCTCAAAGTAGAAAGTCTATGAGCAATCGCAATCACACTTTTATTCCCCATCAATCTCGCCAACGCCGCCTGCACCAAAACCTCACTTTCACTATCAAGTGCACTTGTCGCTTCATCCAAAACCAAAACCGGTGACGACTTCAAAAATGCCCGAGCAATAGCGATTCTTTGCCTTTGTCCTCCGGATAATCGTACTCCACGTTCACCAACATAAGTCTCATATTCCTCAGGAAAAGACTTAATAAATTCATGAGCCTGCGCTTTTTTCGAGGCATCTACAACCTGAGAATCCGAAGCTTTCAAGTTTCCATATCTAATATTATCAAGAACAGTCCTGTGAAACAAAGACACATCTTGCGGCACAAACGCAATCTGCTTACGCAAACTTTCACGCGTAACATCACGAACATCATGACCATCCATCGTAATCGCACCACCATTAACATCATGATTTCTCAGCAATAAATCCGTCAAAGTCGTTTTCCCGGCACCACTGACTCCGACAATTCCCACCTTCTCCCCCGCCTTCACTTCCAAAGAAAACTTACTAAACAAAACAGTTTTTCCAAATTTAAAAGAAACATCTTTGAAAACGATATGCCCCTTTGATTTCGAAAGTTTCTTCGCACTGGATTTATCAGTAATAGCATACGGAATAACGAGTTCACTCAAACCCTCTTCAATCTGACTATAATCATCCATTGCATCAGTCATCTTATGTCCGATAAAAAACAACGACTGCGTCAAATTAACAGTCATTGAAATAATCAAAACCAAACTTCCCAAAGTCGTCTGAAAAATCTTCATCGCCAATATCGTTCCGGCCACCATTCCAAACACAAAAATTGACAACAAAACACCATTTATAAACAAAATCAATTCCGAAGCCATCCAGCTTTCCAGATGTTTCTTTCTATATTTTTCAATAAATCCACCAACAAATTTCAATTCATACCTATGACTTGCGATAGCATGCACAGTAGCAATATTCGACACAGTATCAACCATTTTCCCCTTAGATTCAGAGCCAGCCTTGGCCACCGCAAACGAAAGAGGTTGTTTTTTTCTCACAAGATAAAAATTGAAAGACAAAAACACGATAATCCAAACAACAAACATCAAACTCAACATTTTATTAATTGAAAAAACGATAACAACGTCAATAATTAACCCTATAAACAAAGGGTAAAACTGCCAAAGAGTATTCGCAAACATATTGTGAACTCCTCTAGTAGCATTTCCAATTTTATTAACCAAAGCTCCGGCAAATTTACTATTAAAATAAGACCTACTATGATAAACCAAATATCGAAATAATTCAGAAGAAACAGTTTTTTCTCCTTCCGTAATAAGACGCATTCCGGAAAGACCACTAATCCTCCAAACATTTTCAATAAGAAGATACAATAACGGCAGAATCAAAGCCCAAAACCACAAAACATTCAACAAATTTTCTTGAAAACCATGCGCAACTGCCATTGTTGCAGAGTCAGTCAATTCACGCAAAACAAGCAAAAAAGCACCTTCTAACAACTGAGCAAAAGTAACCGCAATAAAAGCAAATATAGCCCATTTGCGACTTCTCTTAGCCACAAACCACATAAATGAAACTGGCTTCTGCGGGATATTCATATCAAAACAAATTTAAGACTCACTACTCGAAATTACTTGTAATTATAGCACAAAACGACAAGTTTCGCCATACAAGCAGGCTTTAACACAAGAACAAAGATTCCAAAAACACTTGCATAGAAAATTTTACACTTTATAATCAAAATCAATAAAAAACCCAAAATATAATGAAAAAATATATTGTCTCAAATTACATGAATCCAAAAGCAATAACTCTTAACAAAGATTCAACATTTCGTGATGCCGTAGAATTAATGCTCAAAAAACACACGAACGGTATTGTTATCATCGACAACGAAAACAAAGTTGCAGGAATTCTTTCAAGCTGGGACTTGATTCAATACCTCGTACCAGACTATTTGGAAGAGGACAAACACCTTGCATCTTTCGAAACAGGAGATACATTTAGCACACGAATCGATGAACTTGAAAATGATTCCATCATGAATTTCGCAAGCAAAAAAGTACACACAATCAAAAAAACACACTCCATAATGGAAGCTGCAGCACTACTTTCAGAATTTCACATACGACAATTACCGGTAGTAGATGACGAAAACAAACTCATCGGATATCTCAACAGGACCGATGTAAAAAAAGCCATCGGAGATGTTTTAAAAATTAAATATTAATACAATCAAAATGAGTCTTACGTTCTTAACAGCCGTAGGTATTTTTGCAGCAAGCTACATTATCATTATCTCTGAAAAAATTCATAGAACCGTCATCTCAATATCTGGGGCAACACTGATGATCTTGCTCGGCATACTAAACCAAGAAAAAGCAATTGAAGGAATAGATTTCAATACCCTCGGTCTACTTGTCGGAATGATGGTAATAGTAGGAATAGCAAAAGAATGCGGAATGTTCCAATATATCGCGATATGGGCATCGAAAATTGGAAAGGGAAAACCGTTCCCGATTTTTATTTTATTAGGATTAATCACGGCAGTATTCTCAGCATTTTTAGATAACGTAACAACCGTGCTTCTTATCGTTCCCGTAGCTTTTGTTGTCGCAAACAATTTAAAAATCAAACCAAAAATCTTTTTAATTAGCGTAATTTTACTTTCAAACATTGGAGGAACAACAACACTTATTGGAGATCCGCCAAATATCCTTATCGGTAGTGCGGCAAGAATTCCATTCAATGATTTCTTAATACATTTGGGCCCAGCAGTTCTCATCATAGGAACAATAACAATGGGATTATTATTGCTAATTTACAAAAAAGATCTTCAGGCAACAAAAGAATGTGAGGACAGAATAATGCAATTCAATCCGTCAGAATCTATTACAGACAAACCATTATTGATAAAATCTCTTATCGTATTGGCCATCGTTCTCGTAGGGTTTTTCACACATTCTGTAACTCATTTTGAAGGAGCAACAATAGCACTCGCAGGCGCAGCACTACTTCTCCTGCTAACAATGAATGATCCTGAATCACATTTAAAAGACGTAGAATGGACAACAATATTTTTCTTCATAGGATTATTTGTTTTGGTCACAGGTCTTGAAGAAGTAGGTGCAATCCGAATGCTTGCAGAACAATTATTAAAATTAACTGGAGGAAATCCGACAGCAACAACAATCTCAGTTCTATGGGGATCAGCATTCTTCTCGGCAATAATCGATAACATCCCATTCGTTGCAACAATGATTCCACTTTTGAAAGAAGTTGGAACAATCTCTGGCCTTGCTTTAGGACCACTATGGTGGGCCCTTGCGCTCGGAGCAGACATCGGAGGAAACGCAACATTGATCGGAGCTTCTGCAAATGTAATTGTTAGCGGAATGGCATCAAAAGAAGGCCACAAAATTGGCTTCCTTGAATACATGAAAGTCGCTACACCACTAACAATTATCGGAATGATAATTGCGACAGGATACATGTGGATAAGATATTTATAAGAAATAGAAAACCTGTAAAAGATTATACGTTCCAAAAATATTAAGTTTTGGTATACTTCCATACGAAAATTATTCACAAAACAATATGTCACAAAAACTCAAAGAAATTTACATTGGAAAAACAGATCCACAATTTTTAAGACATATTGTTCAAAGACCTAGCGCAAGCGGAAGAAGGCTTATAACAAAAAAAAACATAACAAATGAAGACATCGAAAAAGGTCTAGCAAACAAAACTTTTACAAAGAAATCACGCACGGAAATACTATCATCACTCGAAAAAAGCGCTTGTGGAATAGGATTAACAGGTGGCGGAGATTGTGCAGGAATCGCAGACTTATTATCTGCTCTTGGCCTGAATCTAGACCCAAATCTAACAATGCTCGGCATAAAAAATGCAGGAGCAGGCCTCATAGTTGACCCTGCAAAATTCGAAGATCAACTCATAATTGTAGATCCATTATTAGCAGATGATTTCAAAGGACAAGCCTCTACTCCACTCAAATCAGCCCGAGTAAATGCGATGAAAGACAATCCTGAAAACACAAAAGCAAATATAGCCCCATACAAATTCGTTTACGGAACAGGCGGCGATGATCATTTGGGCCTACTTGCAGAAATCGCAAAAGCATTCCCTGAAAAATCCGTGGTCGGAACTTTCAAAAGTATCGACGGAGATGGATGCATCGACGGGAAGCCGGCACAGATGCTAGGATTCAGGACTGCAGTAGAAAGATATCAACAAGATTTTTGGGCAATAGTACAAAATGCATACACACATGGACAAACACACGTAGTCGAATTTTTCGGCAGGAAATCAGGCAAATTACCATTTGAAGCTCTCAGGAAATTTCCAAATAATTTTGATTCTTTACCAAAAGAAGAAAAAAGAAAAATCGAAGAATTCCGTAATGGAATAATTATTTTAGTTCCAGAAAAACCAACTTCTTTAGAAAAAATTGCACAAGAAGTAAAAAGAATAAAAGAAAAAGAAGGATTCTGCGTTGTCGGAGTAGCCGAAGGATTCGTCCCGACAGACATGGAAGAAACAGCACAGGCAAGCGACAATCAAAACATAGATTCATTCGGAAATATCGCAAAACTTTCAGGAATTCGACACGTAATAATTTCAGCAATTCAAAACTTTACCGGAATACAAAAAGTAAATGAACTTCTCGAAAACTACACAGCACGTGGTGCAACTCCAACGAAATACGACACAATAATGGGAGAAAAAATAGGCAAACAAATGGCAAAACTTATAAACGAAGGAATTTCAGGAGGAAAAGCGATAATCTATTTTGAAGGAACAGATGCAGAAAAAGACGAACCAACAATAGTTCCGCTAACAGATGTAAGCAACGAAAACACTCTAAACAACTCAGATTTATACAATGACGAAATGTTAAGAAAAAACGGAGTATTCTGGTAATATCAAAAAACCTACAACAACAATAAAACAATACATTGCAAATCATACCAATTAGGTATAGTATAACTTTAGTAAAATATTAATAAAAAAAATATGACACACTATATTTGCAAAGGAGAATGCCAAGGGGTTTCAGAAACACCAGTATCATGCGGAGCTGAATCTTGCTCACTACACAATCATCCACTAGTTGAATGCAATTGTAAAAATGGTGAACACAAAGAAGAACCTAAAACTGAATAAAAAATTATAAACAAATCTAAGAGACCTTAACGTCATCAGTCCGCACACCGTACTGATCTTTGTCGTCAATAATATCATTTTGACTCCATTCATTCATCCAATCTTCGACATTAAAAATCTTAGAACTACCGTCCTTAAGCGAACAAATGACTCTTTTAAGTCCGCAATTTATAAGCATTTTTTTACAGATAAAACACGGGAAAGCATCCAAAAGTTCCTCACTTTCCCCCTGCATTTTCCCAAAAATATACATATCTCCACCAAGTAAACTCGTTCCACTTCTCGCCGCATTTATAATAGCATTTTGCTCGGCATGAACACTTCTGCACATTTCATAACGATGCCCCGAAGGAATTCCAAGTTTTTTTCTCAAACAAAATCCATGATCCATAGAGCTTTTAGTGCCCCTGGGAGAGCCAACATATCCAGTCGCGACAACTTGATCATCACGAATAATAACCGCTCCAATTTCCACCTTTGTACACGTTCCACGTCTTGAAACACTCTTCGCCAAATCCATATAATATTCATCCTTTGAAGGTCTTTTGTAAGTCATATTTTTTTTATTATACCAATCCAAAAATCCGTTACTTAATTCCGCAAGAGTCCCATTATTATCAACAACAATGTCAACTTTCTCTAAGCATTTAGCCACTTGTTGACCATCCTCAGGTTCTCCAACTCCAAGCTCTCTATCAATTTTTCGAATAATTTCATCTTTAGTTTTTGCATCACTTTCTCTCGCACGAGAAAGAATCCGACTAATCAAAATTTCTCTTTCGGTATTAACTCCCGCAACAAAAGGCCTAAAATCTTTTCCTTCAACTTCTGTAACATTTCGAATTTCATCAATTTCCGCAGGATTCCTGATTCCATCAATCACCCATTTATCATGGCCGGAAGCCAAAATCTTCGCTACCGCTCGTCTCGCCAAAACACCGGCACCTTCTTCCCTGCGCATAGAATTTCCAACCTCCATAAGTTTTTCTCGCTCCTCTTCTATGCCTCGTTTCCTAGCTTCCTCTCTCACCAGCATCGACAAAGTAATATACGAAAACCCTTCCTTCTCAAGGATTTTCACAATCTCTCCTTTCCCACACCCCATTGATCCTGTAAGTCCAATAATCATATGCGCAGAATTTATCACAAACACTTAACAAAAGAAAATACTTTTAATCCTCTTTGTCCTCAGTCACCAACTGACCACAAGCGGCCTTTATTCCCCTACCAAAGCGATATCTTTGAGTTACAGTGAAACCTTTTTTCTCTAAAAGTTCTTTAAATTTTTTCACATTAGGTCCTTTTGAAGGAGAAAAATTTCCAGTAGGATTGTACAAAATCAGATTCAAGAAAAATCGTTCTTTCGAAAGAAGTTTCGCCAAATTCTCTACATCTTCTCCCGTATCATTAACACCATCAAGCATTAGATATTCAACCATTATTTTTCGTCCAACTTTTTCATAATAATCATTCAACGCCTCAACCAAAACTTTCAACGGATATTTCGCATTTACCGGCATAATAGCACCTCTTTTTTCATCAGTCGGAGAATGTAAACTTATCGCCAAATTCACTTGAAGACGTTCCTCCGCAAGCTTTTTTATCCCTTCTATAAGCCCACAAGTCGAGATCGAAATATGCCTAGCACCAATATTAAAATAATTTTTATCATTAAGCATTCGCACAGTTCCTATAACATTATCGTAATTCAACATCGGCTCCCCCATTCCCATAAACACAACATTCGTCACTGATGAATCTTCTTTTTTTAAGTATCTCGCAAAAAATAAAACCTGTTCCAAAATTTCAAACATAGTCAAATTTCTAGTAAGTCCCATTTTTCCAGTCGCACAAAAAGCGCATCCCATAGGGCATCCGACCTGACACGAAACACAAACAGTATTTCGACCATCATCATGTCTCATCAAAACCGCCTCTATTTTTTCTCCATCCTCCAACGAAATCAAAGCCTTCACAGTGTCTTTATTATCAGAAACAAATTCTTCCGCAATAATTTTAAGCGAGCATTTTCCCTTTAGTTCCTCACGTAAATCCTTTGGCAAAGAAAGCATCTCGTCAAAATCTTCAACAAAATTTTTAAAAATAAATTGCATGATTTGCTTTTCTCGAAAGGCAGGCATACCCTCCAAAACTTCTTTTAATCTCTCCAAATTCATAAACATTTTTTATAGTTTTCCTTCGATTTCTTTCTTCAGCCTTTTCAAGAAATCACTATAGAACTTTGTCCTCTCAGTGGCAATTCTTTTCGCCTCTTTCGTAAATAGTTTTTCCTTAATATTTCCAAATTTCAAATCAAATTCTATCTGAGGACTATGCTTAGTTTTATCCATAATACGGCCAAAAACACCCCCTTCAACATTCTCAGAAACATACGAATCCAAATCTCTGTCAGTATAAATTTTCGCATTATTTTTCCCGACCCAGACATACGATCTCGCAATTCCAATTGCACCCAATGTATCCAATTTATCAGCATCAAATAAAATTTTTGCCTCCAAACTTTTTGGAATAATTTTCCCACGAAATCTATGAGACAAAATACATTCTTTCACATGCAAAATTTTCGATTCATCAAATCCCAAATCTCTCAAAACATTTTCCGCAACATCAGCACCAATTTTCGCATGATCAGTCTTTCCGCTTTTATCATTATGTTCCGCTTCCCTCCCAACATCATGAAAAAGCGCCGCCATTTCAAGCACCTGTAAATCAACCTTCTTGCCTTTAGCAAGAGTCAAACAAAAATTATAAACCCTATCAACGTGAGCGCAATCATGCGCACTACAAC
>PFOM01000033.1 GCA_002792535.1 Candidatus Peregrinibacteria bacterium CG_4_10_14_0_2_um_filter_38_24
TCTTGGCGCAATTATATTGCGTTTCTTTTATGAAAATTTTTCTGAAAAAATTCGTGCTTTTTATCCTGAAGAGGTTGGCGATGGATAGGATGAAAAAGTTTACCGGAAAGGTCGTCGCGGTAACCGGATCTGCTGGCAAAACCAGCACAAAGGATGCCGTTTTTGCGGTTTTAAATACTCAGTTTAAAGTGAAGAGAAATGAGAAAAGCATGAATTCTGAATTTGGACTTTTACTCACAATTTTGGATATTCCGAGTGGATATTCTTCCGCTTTGACTTGGTCTTGGCTACTTTTGAAAGCGGCGTTTAATTCTCTTTTTAAAGATTATAGCGAAATTTTGCTTTTGGAATATGGCGTAGATAAGCTCGGAGATATGGACTTTTTGACTTCTGTGGCAAAACCGGACGTTGCGATTATGACAAATATTTATCCTGTGCATTTGGATGAAGGGCAATTTGAAAATGTTGAGGAAATTTTCCAAGAAAAATCAAAAATTGCGAATGCGCTGAAGGATGGAGGAAAATTAATTTTGAACATTGATATTCCTTTTTTGTATGATTTCGCAAAAAGCTGGGGAAAGAAGGGCGTTATTACTTTTGGAAAGAATGAGGAGTCGGATTATCTTGTGTCTTCAGCCAAAACTTCGCTTGATGGAGTGAATTTTATGATCACGCATCATGATATAAAAATGCAGGTTTCCGCGCCAATTGTCGGGGGTTATCAATTTTATGTGCTGACTCCTGCGATAATTTGTGCGGATATTTTTGGAATTCCTTTGCAAAATGCATTGAACACTTTGACGAAATTCAGACTTCCGCCGGGAAGGATGAACATTATTGAGGGAATCGAGGGGTCGACTATTTTGGATGGCTCGTACAACGCTTCTCCGGAAGTCGTGAGAGAGGCTTTAAAGACGCTTAAAGATGTGGCGAGAGAGGCTGATATGGGCAGGAAAAAGGGAGAAAACCCACATAGGCGCGTGGCTGTTTTGGGGAACATGAATGAGCTCGGAAGTGATTCAAAAACTTTACATGAATTGGTTGGGGCAGAGGTGAAAGACAGTGCAGATATTCTTATAACTGTTGGTGGAAATGCGCGACTGGTTGGAGAAATTGCGCTCGGAAAAGGCATGGACGAGAAATCAGTATTTTATTTTGATACAGCGCTTGATGCGGCTGAATTTTTTAAGAAAAAAATTGAAGGGGGGGATATAATTTTAGTAAAAGGTTCTCAAAACAATGTTCGTCTTGAGCGTTTTGTAAAAGAGATTATGGCGCATCCTGAAGACGCAAAAAAGCTTTTAGTGCGACAAGAAAAAGTTTGGGAGAATTTGTAGGACGCACTGCAAATTGACGAGTGCGCTCTTTTGGTGTACAGTTTTTTTCCTGTAATGATTTTTTAACAAAATTTTATATGAAACTATCAAATTCTTTGGCGGCTGGAGCAATGGCCGTAAGCGCACTTGTTTCCGGATGTAGCGGAGCACAACGCGCGGAGGGATGTAATACTGAAATAAGCAAAGCCACTGGTTTTGAAAAAGATACTGATATTGCTATGCGGGTTGCGAAAATTCGTCCTGACAAAATGACGATTTATTCTGACGTATCATTAAACCCTCGCGAAGAGTATTTGGACGGTTTGTGTTCTCGTGTTCCTGAACTTAAAGCTCATGCCGGTGCTTTGGACGGACAATGTTCTCCGACAGATAACGCCGCTATGGGGGTTAAAGCGAAGCTTGAGGCATATATGGCAAAAATAAAGGCCGACGCTCCTTCAGGTTGTAAATAAGCGCTTTTGGGCATTAAGTTCGTAGACTTTTTGCTTTAAATCGTGTAAAAGATTGGCATGAAGTACAATTGGTCAATAATCGGACACTCGAAACAGCTCAGCGTAATTGAGTCGGATATTTTGAATGAAAACCTTTTTCATGCATATCTTTTGGCCGGACCAAATAGTGTCGGGAAAAACACCGTGGCAAAAAAAATGGCTGGGATTTTGCAATGTTCTAATGATTTTTGTCATGCTTGCCCAATATGCTCTCAGGTCGAAAAAGGCGGCCATTTGGACACAATCGAGATGATTGACGACAAGGAATCCATAAAAATTGATGACGTCCGAAAAATTATCGAAAGATGCAATATGACTCGACAAGCGAATTATAAAATTTTTCTTATTCAAACTATCGAAAGAATGACCGTGGATGCCGCAAACAGCTTTTTAAAAATGCTGGAAGAGCCGCCTGAACGTACTATTTTCATTTTGACCACAAATAATATTAGGGCGGTTTTGCCGACGATTATTTCGAGGGTTAGGGTCATGAATTTTGCGGCTGTTTCGGCCGGATATCTCGAGAAAAAACTGCGTGAGCTTTATCCCGATCACGATGAAGATATTATAAAAAAAGTTAGTTTGTTTTCTTTCGGAAAAACCGGGAAAGCTGTAAACCTCATGGAAAATCCGGAGGAGCTTGCAAATTATATTAAAATTTATAATGAAGTGATGTTTTTTTTGCAGTACAGAAATGTCGCTGACAGATTTTCGTATGTCAATAATCTTGCCGAAGATGAGGGTAAAATTGAAACTTTTGTTAGTATTTTGTCGAATGTTTTACGAAGTAAAATTTTGGACGGAGAAAATGCCGAAGAACATATTGAAACAGTTTTAAAAATAGACGAAGCTATGACTTTGATCAAAAAGAATGTAAATTTAAAACTGGTCTTGGAAAATTTAATGCTTTCTTTAAAATAAAACTATGTGGACTTATCTTTTATTATTTTTGAGTATTTCGCTTTTTGTCGGCGTGTTTGCTCGCAGGGCTTATGTTTTGAAGGTTAAAAAGAATGAACCTCCTGTTCAAAAAAAATCGCTTATAGATGATGAGCCTCTCGATATTGATGAAAATAAAAAACTTTCAAAACAAGAAAAAAGCGATATTTCCGAGCTGTGTGAAAAGGCTGACGTGAAGCTTAAAGTTGGGGAAGAGGAGGAAGCTATAAAGTTGCTCGTGCAGGCTTTGGCTGTTGATCCTGCAAATACTCCGGCTCAACAAAAACTTGCGATGCTGTATATGCAAAAACAAATGTATTCTGCGGCGACGGCTCTTTTTAAGCAACTTGGCGAGCTTACAAATGACGCAGTTCACTATAGTAATCTTGGGTTGGCGCTTTATCAACAACAGGAGTTTGAGGCGGCAAAAGAGGCTTACCAGAGGGCTGTAGCGCTTGATCCTTCTCGTCCACAAAGGTTTATCAGTCTTGCGCAGGTTTACAGAAGCTTGGACCAACTTTCAAACGCCGTTGTTGCGGCAAATAAAGCTCACGACATGGATCCGGAGAATATGGATTTTTTATTTTTACTTGCTGATTTATACGTGGATTCGAAAAATTACGATGAGTCCGTGAGTGTTTTAACTAAAATTATAGAGGCTGACCCAGGTAACACCGAAGCAAAGACCTACTTAAAGAAAGTCAAAAAGGCTAAAAGCGAGGAAGAGAAAGTTTAATGATTCGTTTGCTCTAAAACGGCTTCTACTGAGGCGACGATGCGTTTTCCCGCTAAATGTATGGAAGATCGTGTTTCTCCAGGACTTGTTTTTTCCGGAAGAGTCGTTCCGGCGTCAAACTTTATGTTTAGTACCGTTAAGACCTTCACCTTTCTCCCTTTTTGGTCAGTAACTTCTCCCAGATAACCTGTGTCCATTTCTGCTGTTCCCATTTTTGCCCCCCTTATGTCTGAGCCATGAAGAGCCGAGCATGACAAATCCGCTAAAGAAAAATCTACGTTTCGAAGGTCTGCGCCTCTTAAGCTTGCTGAGGATATCATAGCGTTTGAACAATTTGCTCCTTGTAAATTTGCTTCTTCTAAATTTGAACCAATGAAGCTTGTTCTTTGTAAATTTGCGCCACTCAAGTTTACTCCGCTAAGAGTTTTTTGCTCAAAACGTTTGCCTGAAAAATCTGGCTTCCATTGTGGGAACCGACCCCTCAATGCGTTAAATGCCGGTATACTTGTACAAAGAAGCGTTTCTCCCGCCGCGTTTAATTGTTCATTTATGTCTTGCTTAGATAAATCTATAATTGAAACAACTGTTCCCTCAACTGTTCCCTCAACTGTTCCCTCGACTGTTCCCTCGACTCTTTCCCCTGTTTCAAGTGTCATCGCTAAAACTTGCCCTTCTAAAGGCGTTGCCTCCTTGGCTTGCGTATCGGGTTTCGGCCTGGCACGACCAAAGCCTCTCAACACTCTGGGTTGATGACCAGGTTTTGGCCCAACGTTAACCACGGGTTTTTCCTCTTCTGTTATAGCTTCCGACATCGTCATTTGAAATTTTAATACAATTAGGATATAATTTTAAATATTCTTTAGCGTTTTGTCAACCCGCTTGTGAAAAAACTTTTACTGTTTTATAATTGATGAATCTTTTGAATTTTCGGCGTCTCCCACAAGAATTTTATCAGGAACAGCTTTGTAGTGAGTCCTGATTTCTTCTTCTTTTTTTGTTCCGTCTTTTGTTGTTATAATTCTTTGCCATAAAACGTCAAAGCCTGTGTGGGACTTTTCAACCTGCTTTGTTTGCCCCCTCAAAAGGTCTTTTGTTTTTTCGTAAACCGTTTCGCCCGGATACTTGTATCCTGAAATTTCCGGACCTTTCATTTCCACAGATCTTCCGTCAGAAGTTCCATAAAAAATAAAATATAATTCGTTGTCTTTGTCCACATGTGTCTGCACTAAAATCGAGTTTTCCGTGTCATTTGAAAACCTTAAATCGGCTCCTCCGAGATAAATCGTTGCGTCCAAGCCGTGGCCTAAAACTTGAGAATAATACGAAACGGCATATGAATGTTCGTTTCTTTCGGCCACCGGAAGTCCTGCGAAAAGTATTGCCCTATACATGGTCGTTGAAACTTGGCAAATGCCTCCACCGTATTCCGGAATTGTTCCCTCCGGCTTTATCACTAGTTCTTTCCTGTATCCTGTTGATTTATCGACTTTTCCGAGGGTCTTATTGAAAGAAAAAGTGTCGCCCGGCTTTATTAATTTTCCGTTAAATTTTCCCGCGCCTGTTTTTATATTATATTTTCTATTTATTGGTGATCCATAATACGAAGTGTGGCCTACGCTAAGCCTTTCTTTTATTCCTATTTTTTGTAAATCTTCTGAAACAGTAATGGTTGGAATTATTTTTTCTGTTGGGACTTCTATTTCTGTTTTTTCCTCATTTATTGCGGATTCAAGGTCTGTTAAAAGCATATCTCTTTGTATTTTTATTCCATCTTTTCCGATGCCGTCTATCGCGGGATTTCCTTTTTCATCTGTGTAAATTTTCACTTCATCTGCTTTTACGTCCAACCATTTTGAAACATTTTCGTCTAAAAATTCATCTAGTTTTTCTTTTTTTATAGTTACAGTGATGTATTTTTTTTCATCCTCCTCTCTCCATTCGAAACCAACCCAGTCCAGATGTTTTAGCGGTTTTATATACCAATCATCTCGATAAATTGGATCCGAAAGGGCGACAACATTTGATAATTTGTTTACCATTGCCGGTTTTTCTTTTTCTAAATCTTCTTTGTTTTTTTCTGGCGGTGCGGGGGAAATTTCTATTTTTAAAGATGCCGGTGTTAGGTTTCTTGTAGACTGTTCTATTTTTTTTATTAGTTTTTCTTCTTTAATTACATATCCGGCAGTACCGTCTGTTATTTGTAAATTGTTTTTTTCGTCTACCGAGAAAATGGCTGACTTTGGGTAAAATTCCTTTATTTTTAATTTTTCGTCCAGCTCTTTTATCAACTTCTTTTTATCCACTTTTACTATTAAATTTTTTGTTTCCCCTTTTATTGAAAAATCTGGGAATATTTTATTTTTCAGATCCATAGTTTTTACTTCATCGAGGGTTTCGTCTGTTAAAAATTCAACGCCAAGGCTTCTCATTGTGCTTGTTGCCACCGCGTCTTTAACAGATATTGTTATTTCTTCATCTAAATACCTTTCCTCTTCTTTTAGTATTTCTTTTTTTGCGGCCGGTTTCGTTAAAAAACCTATTTTTACACCTGAGACAATTGTTTCTTTTGGAAACTTCCCGTCTAAATAAATTCTTGCGCCCAAAACGGCGGCCGCAAAAAACATTCCGGAAATAATCCCAACAAAAACAGACAGAATCAGTTTTTTAAATATTTTCATTTATTTGTCTTTTTTTCTAAAAAGATGTGTAAATTTATGAAAGAATGAGAATGATTTTTCTTTTGCATTTAATGCTATTTCTTTTATCTCATTTCTTGTTTCCACACCTTTTTTTGGCGCTATAGATGCCCCAAGTACCGAACCTATCGCGCCACCGATTATGGCTCCCATTACAACCTTATCAAGGATTTTTGACTTCTCTTTTAATTTTTCTTCATGTTTCTCTTCCGGCATATTATTTTGTTGATGCAGCTATTTCCGTTTTCTCAACTTTCCTTATTATGTTAACCCTTATTTTACCCGGGTAAACAACGTTTTCTTCTATTTTTCCCGCTAGTTTTTTTGCTATTTCTCTCATATTTTCGTCTGTTATTTTTTCAGGGTCAACAAACGCTCTAATGTCTCTTCCTGCTGACATTATAAATGATTTTTGAATTTCACTAAACTCTTTTATCGTTTCATCTATTTGTTGGATTCTATCTGAGTAGCTATATCGAGATTCTTGTCTCGCACCCGGTCTTCCTGCGGAAACAGCGTCGGCCGCTTTTATTATTAAAGCTTCCGGTGTTTTTTGTTTTTCTGAGTCGTGATGAGCCCATGCCGCATTTACTTGGTCATCGGTGAATCCATATTTTTCCATAAGTTCTTTTGTGATCCTGTCGTGCGCGTCTTTTTCTCCAGGCTCCTGGTCGATTGCTTTCCCAAGGTCGTGCAAAAATCCACTTATCTTACACATCTCTACGTCTAACCCGATTTCGCTCCCGATCATGACCGCAACCCACGCTACCTCCATTGAGTGTTTCATGATGTTTTGTCCGTAACTAGTTCTATATTGTAATCTTCCAATTATTCTTGTTAGCTCTTTGTCTGTTGTTTCAGAATTCATTCCCAGTCTTTCTAGCGCCACTTTTCCAATTCCATATAACTCTTTATCTACATCTACACCTGCGTCTTTTATTGTTTTAACAACAACATCTTTCGTTATATCTCCTGAAAGTCTTATTAATTTTTCTATAGCCACTTGCGCAATCCTTCTTGTGACCAAATTAAAACACGACACGCTTATTGTGTTAGGAAGGTCGTTAAAAATAACCGCGACATCTAAATATTTTTCAAACTCTTCTATGTTTTTTCCATTTTTTCCAACAATTTTTCCTTTTATAAAGTCTTTTGGAACAATTATATTTACAGACCTAGACTCAACTGACGTTGGGGATGTTATTCTTTGAATAATATTAATGAGAATTTTTTGCGCTATTTTTTGCGCGTTTTCTTTTAAAAACTCTTCTTCTTTCGCCAGCCTTTCTACCGCTTCATTTTCGAGGTTAACCTTGTATTTATCAAGTATTTCTTTTTTTTGTTGTTCAATTGTTTTTCCAGCTTTCCTTGAAAGTTCTACGATTTGTTTTTCCTCTAACTGTTTACCTTCTTCTTGTTTTTTCTTTAACTCTTCTTTGTCTGTTGTGATTTTTAAACTTACCTCTTTAAACCTCTCTTCTTTTTTTAAAAATGATTTTTCTCTCAACTCCGTCAGCTCCTCTATTTTTTTAATTCTTTCTTTTCTTCTTTCCGTGTCATCCTCTGAGCTTTTTTTAAAATTTTCCACTTTTGACAAAATCTCTTCTTTTATTTTAACCGCGTCCTCTTTTGTTTTTGCTAAAAGTTCCTGAGCTTCTTTCTTTTTTTTCTCAACATCTATAAGGTCGGTGCCTTTGTAAAAAAAATATACAAGACCCCCCGTTAAAACTAATGAAATTAAAATTATTACTATGTTTTGTGTCATTTTTCCGGTTTTTATAAAATTTCTTTAAATATTGCCGATTCATTATACTTTATTAAAATACGTATAGCAAAGTCTTAAAGGGGTTTTGAACAACTTTTACACTTATTTTTACTATTTTTGTGTTGTATTTTGATCAACTTTTTTGTTTTTCGTTTAAAGTAAGGCGTTTATTTGGTTTGTTTTATTTACAATGTTTTTAAGGTTTTGGGTAGTCACTACTATTACTATTTAATATATATATATTGTTTATTATAAATATTCTTATATAATATGAGTGGTTTTGAAAGGTTTTTGTAACAGGTTAATTTTAAATATATGAAACTCTTTTGTTCACAGAGAGATTTGGATTCAGCTCTTAATATCGTAAATAAAGCTATAAGTCCAAATAACACATTACCGGTTTTAAATAATATTTTACTTAAAGCTGAAGGAAAAAGACTTTATTTTTCCTCTACAAATTTAGAAATAGCTATAAGTTGTTCTATTCCCGCAGATGTTAGAAGTGAGGGGTCAATCACAGTTCCTGCGAAATTAATCACGAGTTATATTTCTCTTTTATCAGACGAAAAAGTTGAAATGAGTGTTATGGAAGGGCTTAATCTTGCCGTTAACTCAACATCTTCTTCTACAAAAATTAAATGTATTTCAGCAGATGAATTTCCTTTAATTCCAAAGATAGAAAAAGAACAAGAATTTTCCATAAAAAACTCAAAACTCTACGAGGCAATAACTGAGACCGTGTTTGCGGCATCTCTAAATACATCAAGACCTGTTTTGTCAGGAGTTTATTTATACTCAAAAGATAAAGAAGTGCGTTTTGCCGCTACAGACAGCTATAGATTGGCGGAAAAAACTATAGACATAGAGAATAAACCAAACGGGGATATTTCTTGTATAATTCCAGCTAGAACAATGATGGAATTATCTAAAATTATAAGTAAATCCGGAGATGATGAGGTAAAAGTTAGTGTTTCAAAAAACCAAATATTGTTTTTAATTGGAGATACTGAGCTTATTTCAAGGCTTATAGAAGGGAAGTTTCCTGATTATGAGAAAATTATTCCGAAAGAAAATAAAACAAAACTTGAAATTTCCACAGAAAATCTTTCACTTGTGCTTAAAAGGGTTAGTCTTTTTGCCAGAGAAAACAATAATAGTGTAAAACTTTCCGCTACAAATGATGGAAAATTAACAGTTTCTTCCGAAGAAACAAAAGTTGGGGAAGAAAAAGCGGAAATAGCTATAAAAATAGAAGGCGATAACAATAAAATTTCCTTAAACGCTCAATATTTACTTGATGTTTTGACCTACATAGGGGAGGATAAAGTTACATTCTCTTTAAATGATAATGTTTCTCCGGCAGTTATAAGGCCGGTTAAAGGGGGTGACTATGTTTACATTATAATGCCACTTAAGGCCTAGATTTTTACATGAAAAATATAATCTCCTTCTTTCCTGAGGGGGAGCTTAAAGAGGCTACGGATCTTTTTGCGGGATCTAGTAATATTAGTTTTTCCGGTGCGGGAAATAGCTCTTCTAAGGCTATGTTGGTTAGTCGAATATATGGTGATGCAAAAATTGGGATTGGAAATAGTCTTTGGATTGTTAATGATCCAACCGATCAACATCTTATTAAAAACGCTGTAGAGATGTGGGGGGATAGAGAGGTTTTTATTTATAAAAAACTAGGGGACGACGAGAAGGCTTCGTTTCCAACGTTGAGTAGTTTTGAGAGAGATAAAAAACTTTCGGTTACAGAGTTTGTTTGTAGGGTTTTTACTCACAAAAATGCAGTTTTTGTTGTTGATTTTCTTTCTGTTTTACAAACTTTTCCGGATGCAAAAAGGCTTAATGATAATAAAATTTCTTTAAAAAGGGGTGGAGAGATTGATCTTGTTTTGTTTGTGGAAAATCTTGTTAATTTGGGATATGAAACTACAGACGATAAAGTCCTTAAAAAGGGTGAGTATTATCGCGTTGGGGATAGTTTATTGGTTTGGCCAATCAATAGTGAAAATGTTTTAAGAATTGAGTTTAGTTTTGATAAAATTGAGGATATGTTTTTTGTTGAAAACCTCGATTACTCTGTGCTATACAAAAGGCTTACTTTTGCTGATATTTTTCCAATAGAGTGTGACAGTGAGACATCTGATGTTTCAAACTTTTTCAACAAGAAAGATTTAATAATTGATGACGAAATAGATGTTGTTGATGATTATTATGAGGTGTGGAATGAGTTTTTGGATAAAGCTACGGAGTTATGTAAAACGGTTTCGTTTTCTTCTTTTAATGAGGACGAAATGACCCATTTGCATTTACATTTTTTATCCGTCTTGAAGTACCGAAGTGCGTACGATTTAGCTAACGATATTCGTGATAAAATAGCCAATAATTGGAAAATTTTATTTTTCACAAAAAACACAGAATATGTTCGAGGGCTTTTTACCGATCAAGGTGTTCCTTTTATGGTTGGAATGAGTGGTGTTAATTTTGGAGGGAAGTCGGTTTTTCTTTTAAATGTTGAAAAAGAGGATTCTTTTCCTGTTTCCTTTCAGGCGCCGAAATTAAAGGTTATTTTGATAAATGATACTGATGTTTCTTTTGTTAAAGACGAGAAGAGGGCCAGAAACGTTTCGCGAAATATTTTTGATGACTTTTTAACAAGCCTTAAATCTGGGGATTTTGTGGTACATACCGATCACGGAATTGCAAAATTTATGGGGCTTGATCAAAAAACCGTTGATGGAATTACAAAAGAGTATTTAAAGCTTGGTTATGCGGAAAATGATAAACTTTTTGTGCCAATTGATCAGGCGGATAAAGTTAGTAAATATATTGGATCTGAGGAGTCTATGCCAAAACTTACGCGTCTTGGAAGTGCTGAGTGGAACACAATTACAAGTAAAGTTCGAAAAGAAACACAAAAGATAGCGAAGGAGCTTTTAAAGCTTTACGCGGAGAGAAGAACGGCGAAAGGATTTGGTTTTAGTAAAGATATAGATTTGCAGGAAAAATTCGAAGAAACTTTTCCGTACGAGGAGACGCCAGGGCAGATAAAAGCCATAAATGACACCAAGGCTGATATGGAAAAACCTGTTCCAATGGATAGGCTTGTTTGTGGAGATGTTGGATTCGGAAAGACCGAAGTTGCAATGAGGGCGGCATTTAAAGCTATTCAAAACAAGAAGCAGGTTGCGTTTATTTCACCTATAACTATTTTGGCGGATCAACACTACAAATCTTGCAAAAAAAGGATGGAGCCTTTTAATATTCGCGTTGAAATGATGAGTCGTTTTAGGAGTGCGAAGGAGCAAAAGGAGACACTTGCAAGGCTTGCAAAAGGGGAAGCTGATCTTGTTGTGGGCACACATAGGTTGATTCAGCCGGATGTAAAATTTAAAGATCTTGGGCTTGTGATTATTGATGAGGAACAAAGATTTGGGGTAAAACAGAAAGAAAAATTTAAAGAACTTCGAAGGGAGGTGGACATCCTTACATTGACCGCCACACCTATCCCTAGGACGCTAAATATTTGCTTAAACAAGTTGCGAGACATCACAACGATAACAACTCCACCTTTTGGTCGACTGCCCATTATAACCGAAGTGAGGAAGTATTCTCCAAGTCTTGTTCGTGAGGCAATTTTGACTGAAGTTAAACGTGGAGGACAGGTTTATTTTTTACATAATAGGGTTCAAACTATTGATAGCGTAGCTGATAAATTGCGTGCTCTTGTGCCGGAAGCGAGGTTTGGTGTTGCTCATGGAAAACTTGGAAGTGGAGACCTTGAAGATAGAATTATGTTTTTCAAGGAGGGAAAATTTGATGTTCTTGTGAGTTCTACGATTATTGAAAATGGGATTGATTTGTCGAATGCAAATACGCTTATTGTGAATAATGCGGAGAGGTTTGGTTTGTCTCAATTATATCAATTGCGTGGACGTGTTGGGCGCGGAAAAGCTCAAGCGTATGCGTATTTCTTGTATCAAGGACAGAGGTTGAAGTTGGATGCGAAAAAGAGACTTCGTGCGATTGTTGAGGCTAGTGAACTTGGAAGTGGTTTCCAAATTGCAATGAAAGATCTTGAAATTCGCGGAGCTGGAGATATTCTTGGGGCGAATCAACATGGGGTTATAAATGTGGTGGGAGTTTCGCATTTTATGAGGATGCTTAATCGTGCGGTTGAGGATCTTAAGGCTGGTAGAATTGCGGATGGTGAAGAGGAAATAACTGACGTTACGGTTGAACTTCCGGTTGAAGCGTATATTCCGGACGAGTATGTTCCTGACGCGAAAGACAAGATTTCGGCTTACCAAAAGCTTTCGTCGGCGGACAGTGTTGAGTATTTGAAAGATGTTCAGGAAGACATGGTTGAGGATTATGGAAAGATGCCTGAGGAGGTTAAGAATTTGTTTAACATTATTGAGCTTAAGATTTTTGCAAAGGCGGCGGGATTGCTTAACGTTAAGGCAGAAAGTGTGCCTATGAGTAAAGAAAAAGAGATCGTTTTGATTATGTCTAAGAAAGTTAAGCCTGCAAATATAATCAGTTTGCTTGAGTTTAATTCTAAGTGGATGATCTCAGGAACACGGCTTAGGATAAACATAAAAGACCTTGGAGTGAACTGGTTTGATATGTTGAAAGAATGCGCAAAAGCTCTTGGGCAAAGTGCAAAACATGGAGCGAGAAGTGCAAAAGTAGAGTGAAAGTTTTGACTATTTCGTTAAAACTTTGAAGAACCAAGCGGCAACCACTCCTCCAACAATTGGCGCCAAAAAGTAAACAAAATTCGTATAAGGTACGCCTACTCCTAAGGCGACTGCTGGATTTAGTGTGCCAAACGATAAGCCTCCCGTGAGCATTATTCCGATAAGTAGGGCGCTTCCGATGACAATTCCGTAAATATCTTCTTTTACTTTTCCTGCAACCACTGTTGAAACTCCAAGTACTAATATTCCTGCGCCTACGGCTTCAGCTAACGCGATTTTCCATAAAACTACGTCTGTTGTTGCGCTTTCTACGCCGGTCGTTCCTCCCATGAAGTGTGTGCTGAAATAATATGCCAAGGCTCCACCAGCGAGTTGGAATAAAACATACATTAGGGCATCAAGTGGTTTGATTTTTTTAACACTGGCCATTGCTATTGTGACGGCTGGGTTTAAATGTGCTCCACTAATTCCGCCTAAAATGTAAACAAAAGTTCCAAGAGTAAGTCCTGCAAGAACCTGAGTAGGCACAGGTGTGTGGCTCATGATCGAAATTGCGACTATGGACGCTAAAATAAATGCACCAAACATTTCGGCGACATATTTGCGAAATTGAAGTTTTTGAGCTTTCATAGGAAATGGGTTAAATAATGAGGTTATGTTTATTTAATCAGATTTTGTTGGTTTTGTAAATTGGCTGGGGGCGCTGTGGTTTTGTGCTGGAATTTGGTTGACAGGGGTGCGGTTTTGTGCGATAATCCCCTCTCTAATTTTGACCTATGCTTGAAAGAGGGGAAACAGAGAGGGGTGGATTTTTTGAGAGGGTTCTGTCGAGGGCAAAAAATGCTTTAGAAAGAGCTACAATGGTCGTGCCTAAAAATATTTCAGTTTCGCATGAGTGTGTTGGCGGTGAGAATGGCGAGGCTGGCGAGGTTGGAAAATTCCCTGAGTTGACGGGCGCAAATCACGCTTGGTGGGTTGGGAAAATCCCGAAAAAGAAAAGTGAGCGCAGGGATTGTATTTATTCGCGTGAATTTATTGAGGCTTCTTTGGAGGTTTTGTTCGAGAATTTGGGAAAAGGTGAACGGGCGCAAATTTGCATGGCGCCTTGCTTTAGCAGATATTTTAATGGTGCAGATGACTCCAGAACAGGTTTTTCAAATGATGAAGCGAAGGCTTTTATAAGAAAGGTTGTTGAAAAAAGATTTCCTAATTCCCGTGACGATTTGGATGTTTTTTGTGTTGAAAAAATGCCTCTACACGAAGATCTTTTTTCTGAACTAGAGAGGGCTTTTGATTCTGAAAAAGGGGTTGTTGACGTTGAGCAGGTTTTTGAGGCCGAGGATGAGGACCTAAATAAAGGCGAATTTGATATTTCTCAGAGACCGACTTCTTTCAATATCGCGATGTTTTTGTACAAAATTTCGAAGGAGAACGAGGCTTTGTTTCAGTTTTTCAGGCATGCTGTGCCCGGACAAATGAGGCCCGATTTTGATGCGGAACCTTCTTCGAGAGATTATTATGCTTTGGTGGAGATTTCTGTTCGTTTGGCGGAAATTTTGAACGGCAGATATATTCATGGAGGAGCCGACAGGCAAAGGAAATACGATGGATTTATTGGGGACATAGTTGATAGGGCAAATCCGAAAAAAGGAAAATTTTTCAAGAATAAAACGATTTTTTCAGGGCTTGAGCCTCTGATAGAGCTTTTTAAAGGGAAAAAGTTTGAAACTTTGCATTTTGACACGAAAAAAAATCCTTACAAAGTGAAGGCTGACAGGGGGATTGCAAGGACACGAATTGCTATTGCCGGAGTGCTTGCGGCGGCGGCGGTTATTGTTCCGAAATTTGGATTTGATGCGGCGGCGGAATATCGTAAAAAGGCTAACGTAAGGGGTAATTCTGTTGTCATGCTAAAGTTTTTGGACGATGCAGTTGATGGCAAATGCTTGGATTATGATCAATGTAAATGGGGAATGAGGGGAGGGACAGCTTTGAAAAATATTATAAATGAGGCGTTGCTTCAGGTTTCTGTCAGATATGGACTAAGTGATGATCAGATTTTTGAGATTCAAAGTGTGTTTTTTGCTTTCATGTTGGCCAATCGGGATTCATTAGGCGGGCTTGGGGATGACAATTCTAAGCTTATAGCGTTGGTTGATAAATTTATGCATGATCCCATGGCGATGGCTAAACTTTGGGATATTGGGGTGAAATGTGATGAGTTTTATTCGAAACTGAAGCCTTATGAGGCCGAACTTGCGAGAATGGCGAAAGGTGGGAAGGCTCAAAGGCAAGCGAAGGGGACGAAGTCGTCTTTATTGCAATGTGGCGAAGTTAATGAGAGGGTTAGAGCTGTTTATTGCCAATGTGTCGAGTTGGAAGACCTTGGTGTTTTTTCTGCGTCAAAGATAAGCCCTGAGCGTTATCAGGTTTCTGTTTGTAAAGGCGGGCAGAAAGGAGATGTGCTTGTGGCAAAGCTTGAATATGGGGTTTATGGAGATTTTGTTGAGGATGGGCGTTCTTTATGGGAGAGAGTTAGGAGTTGGTATTATATTTCCAGAATGGACAGAGGGGTCGAATATTCTTCTTCATTGGTCGAGGAAAAGGTTGCGAAGGCGTATGTGGACACGAGAAGAAAGGCTATGCTTGCCGTTATCCCCGATAGGTTTAAAGATTTTATCTATAAAGCTTGTGATCCGCAGAATTATTCTGACCCAAGATTTTTTGATACAAAAGTGCCTGCGGCTAGCGTAACCGGAATGAGAGTTTATTCTGTGAAGGATCCTTTCGGGGAATTTGAGTATGAGATTTTGATTAGTGGTGATTGCGAGAAGGTTGCCGACAGGCTTTTTTGTGGGCAAACTCTTTTGGCGAGAAAGCCCGGGGAAAAGGATTTTACTCTTGGTGGGGCAATGGATTTTGCACAGCGTTATCTGGACATAATGCATTCGCATTGGAGGGGGCCAACTAAATGCAAATCAGGTTCTTGAAAATTCCCAATTCATCTCGAAGATTTGTTTTTGCATCTTGTAAAATTCCGGATGATGGATTCTTACACATGTTAGTTCTCCGCTTGAATCAAACAAAACTACGTGATCTTCGTAAAGGAAGGATGTCGTGTTGAATAGAAATTTTTTGTTTATGAATCTTGTTTCGCGATTTGATTTTTTGTCTGATTTTTGGAAATTTTTTGTGAGCTTGGTTTCTTGCAAAAGCAGGCGAACTTTGATGTTTGATTTGATTCGTTCTTTCGTCCAATCTTCTTCGCGCACTGTATCAATTCCGTCGTAAAAGCGATCCAAGTGCATCCAGCCGAGGAGTTCTTTTGGCCTTGTTCTGAGGATATCTTCGTACATTTCGCGATAACCTTCGATACCTTTGTAATAATTTATTTGAAGACCTTCCCAGTGTTTTGTTGAGGTTTGAAGTTCTTTTACGAGTTTTTCTGCGGTGGAGAGGCGTTCTTTTTCTTGGTGGAAAAGTTTGTTTACGTCGTCGATTGCGTAGTAGGCGTTGTTGCCGTTTTTGAAAGAGAGGATCAGGTTTTTTTCGAGTAGTGTGTTTAGAATATCGTAGATAGAGGTGCGCTTTATCTTTGTAAGACGGGCAAGTGTTGATGCGGCGGAGGGGCCAATTTTGTGTAGCGTAAGGTATACGAGAGTTTCTTTGTCCGAGAATCCCAGTTTTTTTAAGTGTTGTTCTACCATAGTGTTGATTTATTTCGACACAGAAAATATAGCGGTTTTTATGCTTGAAGCCAAGGGTTTTTGGTGTTGGGTGGTTGACGTGTTGATAAAAATAGTATATTTAGGTATCTTTAGTTTTGGGTGAATTTGTGAAAGTTTTATGGAAAAAAATTGTAAAAAATGTGGAGTTGGGTTTGAAATTGCGGAGAGCCCCGTGTGTTTTGATTGTAATAAAAAGGCGCATTTTTGTATGAGAAATGAGAGAACTCTTTATAACCGAAAATGTGATGAGACAGGGGAAAATATGGTTTCGATGTTTCCGCAAAATAGCCCTTACAAAGTTTATAAGAGTAATTTTTGGCACGGAGATAAATGGGACTCATTGGATTACGGAAAAGATTTCGATTTTTCTAGGTCGTTCTTTGAACAGTTTAATGAGCTTATGTTAGCGGTCCCGAAGTTTAATTTGTTTAGTTGGCAAAATGAAAATAGTGATTATTGTAATATAACTGGTTGGAATAAAAATTGTTATTTAGTTTTTGGTGGAGATTTTAATCAGGATGTTCAATATGGGACGCTGTGTTTTTATAATGAGAATTGTTTGGATATTGATTACAGCGATAAAAATAAAGAATGTTATTTTTTAAATGATTGTGGGAATTGCTATGCTTGTCAGTATGTTTTTGATTGTGAGAATTGCCATGATTGCTTTTACGCAAGCGATTTAACGGGGTGTAGTGAATGTGTTTTGTGTACTGGTTTGGTGAGAAAATCTTACTGTGTTTTGAATAAACAATATTCGAAAGAAGAGTATTTTGAGAAGAAAAAAACTTTGATAAATGGTTCACTCAAGCAAAGGCAGGAAAATTGGAATGCTTTTTTGAAATTGCGTGACGGAAGAATTGTGAAAGCAACGCACAATGTTTTTTCGGAAAATTGTGTTGGTGATTATGTGAAAAATTCTAAGAATTGTGAATGGGTTTTTGATTGTTTTAATTCCGAGGATGTGTCTAACGCAATGATGGTTGTGGGGCTTAAGGATGGGAAATGCGTGGATTATGCCGGCCATGAAAGTGAGCTTGTTTTTGACTCAATGACTGTTGCAAAATGTAACAATGTTGCTCATTCATTTTCTGTTATGAATAGTTCGGATATTTTATATTGCGATACTCTTTTTTCTTGTCGTGATTGCTTTGGATGCACGGGGCTAAAAAATAAACAGTATTGTGTTTTCAATAAACAATATTCGAGAGAAGAATATGAAGTTTTGAAAGTAAAAATTGTTGAGTATATGAAAAAAACTGGTGAATTTGGTGAGTTTTTTCCTGCATATGTTTCTTGTTTTGGTTACAATGAATCGACTGCAAATTTGTATTATCCTTTGACGAAAGAAGAAGCCATTCCTCAGGGATTTAAGTGGACTGAGATTCCCGAAAACCATTATCAAGGAGAAAAAACGATCCTTGCCGGAGAGCTTACTGATGACATAAAAGAGGTTTCTGAGGATATTTTAAGTCGACCAATTCAGTGTGAAAAATCCGGAAAACTTTTCAAAATTACACCAAAGGAATTCGCGTTTTATAAGAGGCATAATTTGCCGATTCCGAGACTTCATTCAGAAGAAAGACATGCTATTCGTCTGGCGATGAGGAACCCTAAAAAGCTTTGGGGGCGGGTTTGTATGAAGTGCGGTAAGTGTATAGAGACGAGTTATGCGCCTGAGAGACTGGAGAAAGTTTATTGTGAAGAATGTTATTTAAAAGAAATTTATTAAAATATTTTGATTAAAAAATATGCAAAAAATTTGTAAACAATGCGGAGTTGATTTTGAAATTACGGAGGATGATTTGAAGTTTTATGATAAGGTTTCTCCTCTAGTTAAAGGCAAAAAGTACGTGATGCCAAGTCCGACGCATTGTCCTGATTGTAGACTTATGAGGAGGCTTGCTTTTCGTAATGAGAAAAATTTGTATAAGAGAAATTGTGATCTTTGTGGAAAGAGTGGAATCTTTGTTTTTCCGGAAAATTCTAAATTTCCCGTCTATTGTTTGGATTGTTTTTGGAGTGATAAATGGGATCCGTTGAGTTTTGGACGCGATTATGATTTTTCGTCTTCATTTTTTGAGCAGTTTAAAAAACTTATGGAAAGTGTTCCGAAAATGGGACTTTATCAATTTAATAATGAGAACTCAGGATTTAATAGTTTTCTTGCTTATAGTAAAAATGTTTACATGAGTCCGGGAACTTATTTGGGTGAAGATTTGGTCTATTGTAGAAAGAGTCAGCACTCGAAAGATTGTTTGAATTCTATGCTTTTGGATGAGTGTGAATTGACTGAGGGAAGCGCAAATTCAAGTCATTGTTATAATTGTAAATCTACATTTAATTGTCGAAATTGTTCTGATTGTTTTTATGTTGCCGACTCGATTGGATGCACGAATTGTTTTATGTGCAGTGGACTAAATAAGAAAAATTATTGTATAAAAAATAAAGAATATTCCAGGGAAGATTATGAAAAAATTATTGAAGAAAAATTTCAGGAAAACAGAGAAAATTTGATGAATGAATTTATGGAATTTAATAAAACTATCCCTAAAAAATATCAGAATCAATTGAACTCAGAAAAATCTTCTGGTAATTTTATTCAAAACTGTAAAAATGCGGAAATGTGTTTTGATGGATTTAATGTTCAGGATTCAAAATATGTCGTTGAATGTGAAGATGTGAAAGATTCCATGGACGTAAATATGCATGATAAAAATATTCAACTTTGTTATGAAATGAGTTCTGGAGGTGATAGTAATTATATGTCGAAGTTCTCTTTTTGTACTGTTTTAAGCCCCGAAAGCGAATACCTTTTTTCGTGTTTTCATGCGGCTAATTGCTTTGGATGTGACGGAATTAATTCAAAAAAGAAAAACTGTATTTTGAATAAACAGTATTCTGAAGCGGAATACGAGAGCTTGAAAGCTAAAATTATTGAGCAAATGATTAATAATGGGCGAGCGCACGGCGCGAGCGGAGTCGAGCCTGAACATAAAGAATATGGAGAGTTTTTCCCGATAGCTATTTCGCCTTTTGCTTACAATGAAACTGTTGCGAGTGATTATTTCCCGATGACAAAAGAGCAGGTTTTAAGTAAGGGTTGGAGGTGGAAAGACGTAGACCCAAAAGAGTTTTCCAAATCTTCGTTTGTGTTGCCGGATAGGATAGAGGAGACGAAAGATGAGGTGCTTCAGCATGTTTTTTCGTGCGAGGAATGCGGAAAAAATTATAAGATTGTTTCGCTGGAGCTGAGTCTTTCAAGGAAAATGAAGATTCCTCTTTCAAAAAAATGTGCTGATTGTAGGCAAAAGGATTTGTCGCGATTTAAAAATCCGAAGAAACTTTTTGATCGGAATTGTTCTAATTGTGCGGAAAAAATTGTATCCGTCTATTCGTCTGACAGGCCGGAGATGGTATATTGTGAAAAATGTTATTTGAAGGAGATTTATTAAAATTTTGTATCGTACTTATGGGCTGGTATATTTGGGTGTGGGTTTTGTCGGGCTTAGATTGACCTTTCCGCTTCAAAATGGTATAATTGAGTACTAATTTAATTGGATTTAATGCGATATTTTCAAGTTGTAGTGCCACAGGGAGACGACAAGAAAAAAAAGGAATCAATATTTCGAGAGTTTCTGATAAATTTGCATAACATTTTGCATGCACATAAAGTGTCGTTTGAGATGCTTGGATATGAGCAATATACGTATTTTTTCTGTGCTGTTCCCGATGATCTTTTTGAGACAATGGAGGGATTCTTTTATTCGACTTATCCGGATTGTGAAATCAAGCCGGTGAATGATTACGTGGATAATTATATTCCTGAAAAAATGGGATTGGCCGGAGCGAGAATTACTTTGGAAATGGGAGACGTTTATCCCTTTAAAACTTATTTACATTTTGATGAAGATAGCTTGAGCAGGCTGTTTTCTGTGATTTCGAAGATTGCGACGAAAGAACAGGTTTGGCTTCAAGTTGTGACTAAGCCTGTTGTTCAAAATGCTTGGTATTTGCTAAAACGTAGGTGGCTTCTTCGATGGAATAGTTTTAAAAAACTTTTTAGTATTAGAGATCGAGTTAGGGCGAAAGATGAACATAGTGTTATAAATATTCGAACACAGCAGGCTGTTCATAAATCCAAGGAAGAACCTTTTAAGATTACAATGAGGGCCGGATACGTGAGTAGCACAAAGGACGAAGCGAGTAGAAAACTTCACGCGATTGTGAATAGTTTTTTCCAGTTTAATGAGACGGACATTCAATATTTCAAGCCTGTTTATTTGGGGGAAAAGGCTTTTTTGAGAGAGTATAAGGCTAGAAGTTTTGTGGATGATTTTATTGTCGGGCCGGATGAGCTTGCGACTATTTATCATTTGCCGAACGCTGACGTTGTTCCGCATATTGTGCATGTACTTGCGAAAAAGTCGGAGGCTCCACAGGATTTGCCGAAGGCTGGAAGTGAAGATGTGAGTGTTTTTGGGACAACTAATTATCATAATAATTTCGATGATTTTGGAATAAAACGTGAGGATAGACGCAGACATTTATATGTCGTGGGAAAATCCGGTTCCGGAAAATCGAAGCTTCTTGAGCTTTTGATTAAGGAAGATATTGAGGCTGGAAAAGGTGTTGCGGTGCTTGATCCGCATGGAGATCTTGTCGACAATGTGATGGAGTTTGTGCCTAAAGAAAGGATAAAAGACGTGATTTATTTTGACCCTGCTGATACTAATTTCCCAATCGCTTTTAATCCGATGGAAAATGTGGATGAGGCTTACAAAATGCAGGTGACGATTGGGTTTATTCAGATTTTCAAAAAACTTTTTGGATCGAATTGGACTGACAGGCTTGAACACGTGCTTAGGTATACGGTTTTGGCTCTTTTGGACAGCCCAAATACGACAGTGCTTTCGATTTTGAAAATGCTTACGGACAAGAACTACAGGCAGAATATTGTGTCGAGAATTAAAGATAATGTTGTTAAAAATTTCTGGGTTTCCGAGTTTGCGGGATGGAGTGAGAAATTCGATGCCGAAGCCATTACTCCGCTTTTGAATAAGGTTGGACAGTTTGTGGCGACAAATATGATTCGTAATGTTGTCGGACAGCCGGTGAATAAATTTAACATAAGGGAGGTCATGGATGGGCAGAAAATTTTGTTGATGAAGGTGTCAAAAGGTCTTCTTGGTGAAGAGAATAGTGGGCTTATGGGAGCTATGATTATCACAAAATTGTATCAGGCGGCGATGAGTCGTGCCGATATGAAAGAGTCTGATAGAAAGGATTTTTATCTGTATGTTGATGAGTTCCAAAATTTTGCTACGGATACTTTTGCTGAGATTTTGTCGGAGGCCAGAAAATATAGACTCAATCTTACGATTGCGCATCAGTATATGGGGCAGTTGTTGGATGTTGTTAAGAAAACGGTTTTTGGAAATGTCGGTTCTATCATCAGTTTCAGGGTGGGTGCGGATGACGCTGGACCGCTTGCCGCTGAGTATAATCCGATTTTTAAAGAAAGAGATATTATAAATCTCGGTGTTCGTGAATTTTATTGCAAGATGTCTGTGGATGGAGAAATCAGGGAAGCTTTTTCCGGAAAAACGTTGTTTGTTCCGAAGGTTACAACTTCTCACGTGAAGGAAATTATTGAAAATTCCAGAAAGACGTATTGTGAAAAACGTGAAGTTGTAGAGGAAATGTTGGCGAAATGGGATGAGGCAGGTGAGTTTGAATCCGGACCACAGGAAGCGCCGGAATTTGAGGAGCCTTTGATTTAGGGGTGTTTGACTTTTGCGTGTAATCGTGGTTATATGTATTGGCTTTGTTGAGAGTTTTTTAAGCAAAGTGGATCTTTGAAAAGTGGGGATGTATTGGTATTCGACAGGGTGACTAAAGGTTTCGTCTGTTTTAATCAGGGAGGGGTGTGGTACTTCCTTAAGCACTTCCACACAAACTAAGTGCTAACTTAGAAAAACTTGCTCAGAAATTGGCCGTGAGAGAATTTTCTCTTGTACCAGTTCTAGCGTAATCGTTTGATTTAATTCGAACGTCGTCTATCACTTCTGACTTCCTCTAAGTCGTGAAGGCGTAATACAGAGGGATAAGGCTTTAATGTGCGTTTCGCATTAATGCACGAAAACCTTGAAACTAAGCGCTAAAGTATTTTGACTGTTTTCTTTTTTGGCGACGAAAACCCAAAACAGAATATGATTATAAACGCAGGGTCTCCTCACCTCTGGACCCGGGTTCGACTCCCGGCATCTCCACCAAAATTTATTTCTCCCCACAAATTGTGTAGGAGGTGTCTTTTGGTTTGTTGTTTTTGAATGTTATGCGAGTTTCTTTGAAAAGTTTTTCGAGTGGTTTTGTCGAGATTGGTGAAGAAAATGTTTTTTTCTCTGATGTGTCTGCTATGCCGATGAATCCGCCTTTTTTTGTTGCTCGTTGCATTTCGTTTGCGACGAGTGGTTTTACGGAATCATGAATGTGTGAAAATAAAAATCCTGCGAGAACGATGTCGAATTTTTCGTTTTTCCACGGAAGTTTTTCGGCAGAACCAACTTCTCCTTTTGCTTGTCGTAGTTTTTGGTGAATCGGGTTTTTCAATTTTGGATCGATGATGCTATCCGGAAAGAAAAATTTGCAGTTTAATGTTTGTTCTATCACTTTTGCAGAAACGTCGAAAAGGTGAATTTGGGCTTTTTCCATAAGTCCGAATTCGTTTAATGTTTGTAGAGTGAATAATGTTGAAAGTGCGCCTATGGCTGGGCCAATATCGAGAATTTCGATTTTTTGTTTTGCTTTCAAGGTTTCCAAATTTTCTTGGATGTAGGATCTAAGTCCTTCCATCATCATCATGTTTCCTTTGATTGCCGAGAAATCGGAAACGAGTTTTTCTTGGATGTATTCATTCAATTTTCCGTATTTTATGATAGATGATGTTACGAATTGTTCAGGTGTGAATGTCATGGTTTTATTGGCTAAATTTACGTGATCATATTAGTCCTAAGTTATACACTAGTCAAACATTGTGAATATTGTTTGACTGAGGCTTTAGGATTGAGGAATGGCTGGTGGCTTAGGGGTATTTGTTGTTTTTGGTCAGCGCAAAATCTAAAAGCTATACGTGTCGAGTATTTTGTAAAATTGTGTTGACATTTAACTCTTTTCGAGATATTTTTTTGTTGTATAATATTTTTGTATGTTTGAAAAACTTGTTGAATTCGGGCTTTCGGAAAAAGAAGCAAAAGTTTACTTGGCGTTGATGGAGCTGGGAGAGGCTTCTGTGACTGATATTGCAAGAAAGGCGCGAGTTACGAGAACGAATACTTATCATTTGCTTGGGGCTCTTTTGTCTTATGGGCTTGTTGTTGGTGAGCAGGGGGATAGCAAAACGATGTTTAGGGCGCAAAAACCTGAGAAGCTTCTTAATTTTGTCAGGGAAAAAATGCACAAGGCGGCGAATAGTTATAGGGAGGCGGAGAGCTTGATGCCGGAATTTCAATCTCTTTATCGCGATCCTGAACAGAAAACGAAAATCAGGTATTTTGATGGAGTTGAAGGGATTATGTCAATTTATGATGATACTTTGACGACAAAATCGAAGATTCTTTCTTATTCTACTTCTGAGGATAAGGATGCCGCACTCCCCGGATTTTTTGGGGAATATTATGAAAAAAAAGCGAAAAAAGGCATAGAAACGGAATCTTTTGTGACCGAATCAGGGCTTACGAAAGAGCAAAATGCGAAAATGTTGCCGGAAAGATTTGCGATTTCTTCTGAAATAAATATTTATGACAATAAAGTTGCCGTGATTTCATTGAAGGAAAAAACAGGGTTTATTGTAGAAGGAAAAGAGGTGGCGGATACTTTTAAAAAGATGTTCATTTTGGCTTACGAAAGGGCGGCGCAGTACGACAAGAAAAAGGAGTAGCATTAGGCTGGATAGCAAAAATGTTTCTTCAATTAGTACAACAATAAATTACTCAAAAACATCTTTGCTATCTGGCTTTTCAATTCCTTTTTCTTTGACTATACGGCGAATTGTGGTAGGATGAGTCCCTTTATTTAAGGAATATGGATTTGTACGTAGAAAAGCAGTGTGTAAGCCAAATGAAAGGTGGAAATGCGAAGCAATTTCTGATGCTTTTTGATGCGTTTTTTGATGATGTGTATAGGTATGTGGCGAGGAGGGTGGATAATTCGGCGGATATTCGGAAGATTTCGAGGCTTACTTTTCTTGATGCGTTGGGGCAAATTCCAAATACTCCTGAAGACAGTGGATATGTGATTTGGCTTTATTCTTTGGCGTTTCCGATGGTTTCAGAGGATATTGCGAGGTCTAGTTTTCCTGCGAAAACGGGGTTTGTTTCTGCGGAGGACTTGGAAAAAAGAAGCGCGGAGGATGGAGATGTTATAGGAATGACGGAAAAAGTTATGAAAAAAATGACGCTTGAAGAGCGTGAAATTGTGCGACTTAAGTTTTTTGAACAGGTTTCGGATGGAGATGTTATGACGGTTTTGGGAATTTCGGAGGAAACGGTCGGAATCAAAATTTATCGGGTTCTTAAAAGGCTTCATTTCTTGCTTTTTGGCGATAATAAGCTAAAAACAGGGGTTTATTTTGGAGATGTGAGCGGGCTTTTTGAAAAGGCGAGAACTCTTGAAAATATAGAAATTCAGGATATTTTCAAACTTGAGCTTCGGACAACAATTTCAAATAAAATAGATAGACAGGATTTGGCTATTGATGCCGAGGTTGTTGCGGATAAAGAGGTTCGGAGTGAGGAAAAAAGAGAAAATGTGAATCCTTTTGAGGGGGTGGTTTTTGAGGACGATGAGGTCGTGGATGGAGTTAGGGTTGTGCAGGAGGTGGGTAAGGAGGAAAAAGATATTTTGAAGGTCGGAAGCGATGATCCGGCGAAGATTTTCGTGAAGGCTTCGCGGGAAATGACGGAGGCAGATTGGGCAGATTTGGAAAAAGAAAAACAAGAAAAAATCAGGAAAATTGAGGAACAGGAAGCGGGGGCCGAGGAGGTGGGAATGGCTTATTCGAGTGGCATTTCCGAGGAATTCAAGCCTGGGTTTGATGGAGATGATATTCGTGTGGATGAACCTGCGAAAGCTCCTTGGGAGAAAACGGCGCAAGCTACAGAGGAATATGAGGAAGGTTTTGATTCTGAAAAATTGATGGAACTTTTGGAAAGATGGAAAGGTGTTCTTATCGGCGCGCCGATATTTTTGTTCTTTGTTATTGGTGCGTACGTAGTGTTGAGTATTTTTGTTTTCAATGGAAAAATTGAACGCGGTTATCCGGTAGCTTGTGTGGCGGCGAAGGCTGGAGTTATGGATTTTTCCGGAGGGATTTTGGGCGGATTTTTGCCAAGCAATAATTCTGTGAGGGGTGATGGGGAATTTTATGATGCAGAAAAAAGGTCTATTGCAAGCCAGATTGTGGACGAGGCGTGCGGGGCGTTTGATGTGGAAAGTCTTGTTGTGAAGAAAGTTGATGATACAACTTTGCAGGTAAATGTCGCTATCAAAGACTGGAAGATGGAGTATAAATTTGTTAAAAATGATGAGCAGTGGCGTATCAAAAAATTCTTGAAAACTTATGGAGCCAAAATATCTGCTTATAGCGACGACAAATCAGGGGAAGTTTAAAGAGATTTTTGAGGTGCTTGGCGTGCTTGATGTTTCTCGTGGAGGTGGTTTTCATGTGATTTCTTTGAGGGATTTGTGTGATTCAGAGGGATGTTTTGCCGGAGGCGAGCGACGTTTTGCGATGTCGGATTTTGATGGAATTGAAGAAGATGGTGAAACCTTTAAAGAAAATGCTGAGAAAAAAGCGAGATTTTATCATGAAAAAACGGGACTTTTGACGGTTGCGGAGGATTCAGGGATAGTGGTTTTTGCGCTAGACGGAGAGCTTGGTGTGAAAACGAGAAGGTGGGGAGCTGGAGAAAAAGCGAGTGACGAGGAGTGGATTGAATTTTTTATGAAAAGGATGGTTTCGGAAAAGAATCGGGATGCGAAATTTGTTTGTTGTGCGTGTTTGTGTGGTGAAATTTTGCATAATGGAGATGAAGTTTGTGAGGTTTTTGAGGGGGAGACTTTCGGAAAAATTACTGAAAAATTGGAAGCGCCTATACTTGGAGGGCTTCCGTTGAGCTCGTGTTTTTTGCCTGAGGGAAGGGATAAAGTCTATGCCGCGTTGTCGGCCGAGGAGAAAAATTCGATTAGTCATAGGGGGAAAGCGATGGGGAAGGTTTTGAGTCGGTTGGTTTAGTTTTTTACTGCGATGAGGAGGCCCGTGCCGAGGGGGAGGGTTATTGTTGTGAAGGATTTGTCTTTTTGGACCTCTTTTGTGAAATTTTTGAGGGCTTCTTTGTGAGAAGTTATATTGTCGACGATGATGGTTCCGCCCTTATTTATGCGGTGTTTTACGGCATTCCAATATAGGATGTGTTCGTATTTTGTAGCGTCAAAAAATGCGAGGTTAAATTTGTGTGGGGTTTTCGGGATGACTTCCGGCGCGTGTCCGAGAATTTGTGTGATGTATTTTGAGAGGCCCGCTTTTTTGAAATTTTCTGTGGCGAGTGGAAAGCGTTTTTTGAGGTTTGATTCTATCGTGTAGAGATGTGGAGATTTTGTTTTGCTTGTTTTTGCGACTTGAGAAAGGGCTTCGGCGAGCCAAATTCCTGAATAGCCGTTTGATGTGCCGATTTCCAAAACGGTTTTATATTTTTGTGAAATTATCAATAAATTTAAAAATTCTCCGACTTCTTCGTGAATATTCCAAAAAGTTTCACGAGTTAGTGCGAGTTTGTTTAGCAGGTTTTTTATTTTTGGAAGCATGGCGGGATTACTCTTTTGATATTGAATTATAACCATTTTTCTTGGCTATAAATTTCAAAACTAATCTATCTGATACCCATTTTTTTTCGAGACTTACGGATCCTATTCGCATGTCGTATTCTTTGTTTTCTGTTAATCCAGAGATTGTTATTGATCCATCTTTTTTCCCGTTTTTGAAGTCTGAAAGCGCTATGGTTTTGTATGGCACATAATTGTCACCGTCTCTTATTTCGAGGTAGTAGTGCTCTATTTCGGGGCCTTTGACCGGAGCTGTAAAGTTTAAAGTGATGTAGCTTGAAGTTTGATCCATTACTGAAACATTTGGTAGTTCAGGTTTTTTGAAATCTGCGAATTGATTGATGTAATAAACTTGTGCGCCACTCGTGACGAAGAGCCAATCTCCGGATTCTGACTCGAGGCCCGCTTCATTTACGGCCTTAATTAGGAATGCATACTCCTTGTCTTTTACTAGATTGTTTATAGTGAAGATGCTTTCTTTGTTTCCTTCTTTATAAAGGACTTTGAATAATTCGGGTTTTGCGAAAATCATGGAGTCGTATATGTTGTAAGAAACAATTGGCTTTCCTCCGTCGTTGAATCCATTATAAACTGTGATGTCAAAACTGGTGTCTTTCATTGAGAGGTAATTGAAGTAAACAAATGGAGCGTCAGGTTTTGTGACGATTGGATCTATGATTGGATCTACTACCGGATCTGGATCCGGAACCATTATGCTGTTTTTCATTGTTGTTGAAAGGTTGAGTCCTGAGTCAATTGTTTCATAGGTGACGATGACATCTTTTCTGTCTCCGAGATAATTGTTCATCGAAGATTCGCCTTCTTTGTATTTTAAAATGCGGGTAATAAGATCGGCCATTTGATTTCGTTTAAATGTGCCGTTGAAATTGTATATATCGAATGGAATATAATTGTTTACAGAAGCTGTTTGCACAAGTCCCTTGTACCAGATTGGTGAAGTTTCTATATAGCTTAAATCAAATCCTTCGAATGTTATTTTTAATGCTTCAACGAAACTTACTGCGTTTTCCGGCCTGAAGTATTGGCCGTTTTCGTAACCGATAATCCATCCCTGTTCTTTTCCGTAGCAAACATATTTTGTGTACCATTCATAAGTTGGTACGTCTGTGAAACAATTTAGGCTTGAATAATCTTCTAAAAAACTTGAAGAAAGATTGTTGTATTTGAGCTTTGCTTCAGCGATTATTTTTATCATTTCTGCTCTATTTATCGTGTTTTCCGGTTTGAAAGTTCCATCGTCATATCCTTTTACTACTTGGTTGTTGTAAAGGAATTGGATTGCTTCAGGATATAATTCTTGTGCGGTGATATCTGAAAAACTGCTATTTGCTTTTGCCACTAATGTTGTTGGAAAAAGTGATAGAAGAATAAGTGTGATTAAAATCGATTTAAATTTTTTCATGTGAAAATTGTTATTATCTTGAATTGATAATAGATTCTTTGAGAAGATTTGGCAAAGGTTCTAATCTCTAATGATACTTCTTGCTACGATAACGGTGAACAGAGAGGTTAGGGCGATGCCTACGAAGCTTTCTGCGGCGGCAATGAAGCGAACTGCGCCTACGGCATGATAATCTCCGTAACCGAGGGTTGTGAAGGTTGTGATGCTAAAATAGAGTGCGTCTAAGAAAGAGTAATCTGTTAATTTTTCGTTGTAGAACATTAAGCTGTCGAAAATTTGAAAAGCGAATGTGCAGGTTATAACTACAAGGATTGCGGCCATAAAAACTCGAATGAAGGAGGTTCCGTATTTGCAAAGAAGGTCTCCGAAAATATATGAAAAAAATCTGACCGGATTCAGGTAAGAAATTCTTTTTCTTTTTGAGATCATTTCTCTGTAATGGAATTCGTCGGCTTGTTCGTGTAAACTTGAGTATTTGTACATTTCTTTGATTTGCTTGTATTCGATTGCGGCGGAATGGTAATTTTTTGCGGTTTCCGATTTTAGCTCTTTTCCGAAATTGGATTTTTCGTCGATGACTGTTCCGGAGGTTGAAATGTCGTCTATGTTTGCATCTACAAGACTGCAATTTGTTATATTTGCATTGATTAAATTTATTTCGTTTAAATCTGAATTTTGGAATGAACAGTCTGTGATGTGTGCGTTTTTGAAGTCTGAATGCGATAGTTCGGCGTTTTCAAAATTACAGTCATGAATTTTTCCTTCTTGAAAATTGCAATATCGGAGCATTGCTCCTTCAAAATGTATGTTTGCTAAAATGGCCAGATTTTCTGAAAATCCGTCATCTTCTTGTACGGAAATTCGAAAATCAAATCCTGAAACTGAAATTCCTCTCATGTCTATGCCATTTTCCAATTCCGGATCGTTTATTCCTTCCAGTCCTTTTACTTTTTCACGAAATAAAGCAGGATTTAGGTAACAATGTGTTCTTTTGATTGAGGCAACGAGCTTTTTTCCTTTTGCCGTTGTCCATCTTTTGCGGAGAGCATCAAGTTTTTCTTTTGGATATTGCATCTCGGGTTTTGTGTTGGTTTTTCTTTAGTCTTTCTTATATTTTACAACAAATTCGCCTTTTTTGCAAGTGGGCGATTTGTTTTTAGGGTAAGCTTGGGATTTTGGGGCTTCAAGGAGATGGGTCGGGAGACGGTTTTGTGTCTGTCGGAATGTTAGATGTGGCGCTTGTTTCTGCAGGCGTTGCGTCTGGAATTACAGGGGTTTCATTTGTGTTTTCCGTGTTTGTTGGTTTGACGAGATTAGATGGATTTTCGATTTTTATTTCTATTGCGGCGGAGGTGCTGTATCCCAATTTGTCTATTACTTTTGAGACGATCAGATGTTTGCCTGGGGTGAAAAATTTTGAAAATGTCAGGTATCCCGTGTATGGGGCGATATTTGTGCTGTATTCTTGTTTGTCGTCCACGAAAAATTGGACTTCGGATATGCTGTTTTTTGCCGCGGCTTGGATGTCTATTACTATTTTGTTTTTACTGTCTCCGAGTGAGATTATTGATTGTGAAACCGGGCTTATGATGGAAATTGTTGGTGGGTTTTTTGCCGTTTCTTCTGTGTGAATGTTGTCGTATTCCAAAGGTGGTGCTCCAATCATTATTTTTATGCCTGAGACCTCATCTATGCTTCCAACGGAAGTTTCTCCTTTTTTTGTTGAGTTGTCCGCTTTTGATGCGAAATATTTGCGAATGTCTTCTTTGAAAAGCGAGAGCTGTGGCGGAATTTCATAATTTTGATAGAGAACTTCTTGAATGGCGTCTTTTGGCGTGTACTCTGTCGCGAGTAATCCTGAGACTTTGTCTATTTTTACTTTGTAGAATGAGTTTGTTTCGATTTCTGTCGGGATTGAAAAACTTGGGAATATGTCTGTTATTATTAATGATTTTGGAGTGTTTTTTCCCGGAAGTTTACCTGAGGCAGAGCTTACTGAAACTTCTTTTATTCCTTCCGGTCTTGGGAATCCTTCGTCCGGAATATTCTTTAGCGCATAAGACATTATTGCGTTAAAAATTGGAGCGGCGGTTGTGACTCCATCTGCAGTATATCCCAATCCTGAGCCATCCGTGTTTCCTGTCCAAACCCCTATTACGATTGTCGGAGTGTATCCGATTGTCCATGCGTCTGCCGGAGCGACCGTTTTTCCACCTGATTCTTTTTTGTTTTCTTTCGTGGAAGTTCCTGTTTTTGCGGCGTTTGTGTGGCCGGCTATGTGTAGGCGGGAGCTGACTGCATTGGATGCATCTGACAAAATGCTGTTTATTGAGTATGCGACTTGAGGGTCTAAAACTTCATTAAATTCTTTTTGTTGCCATTCTTCTAAAACGTCTCCGTTTGAATTTATTACTTTTAAAATTGATGTTAATTCCGGTTTTTTACCGTTGTTTGCGAAGGTTCCATATGCTTGAACCATTTCGATAAGTGGAATTTCGCCTGCGCCTATCGCCAATGGATAGCCGTAACTGTGGGCTTTGTTTAGGGTTGTGATTCCCATTTTTGCGGCAAGGTCTATGATCGGATCTTGTTGTCCAGCAAGGAAGTATGCTTCGATCGCAGGGATGTTTCTGGATTGCCCGAGGGCGCGTCGGATTGTGACTTGTCCGAACCAATTTCCGCTGTAGTTTTCGGGTCTGTCTTCGCCGACTTTTAGAGGTACGTCGTATAGTGGGGTTGCCGGAGCGAAGCCATTGTAGAATGCTTCTGCGTAGACAATTGGCTTGAATGACGATCCCGGTTGGCGTGGGCGAACGACTACATTTACGTTTCCGTCGATTTCTTCGTCATAATAATCACGTGATCCTACCATTGCGAGAATTTGGCCGGTCTTTGCGTTGATTGCGAGGACGGCGGCGTTGTTTGTTTTGTGATTTTCCGCGTTTTTCTTTCCGATTTCTTCTGCTGTTTTTTCCGCATAGTCTTGAAGGCTTGAATCTAGAGTTGTGTAAACCTTTAATCCTCCTTTTTCAACGACATCTTTTCCATATTTTTCTTCAAGAATTTGTTTTACGTAAAGGACAAAATGAGGATGTTTTATTTTTTCAATGTGCTTTTGAAACTGAATTGTTTGCAGTTCGTTCAAGGCCGTTTTTCGTTCTTTTTCTGTGATTGTTCCGAGTTCAAACATTCTTTTTAAAACGAGGTCTGAGCGTCCTTGTATGTAAAGCTCCTGTCCGTTGCCAAGGTCGACGAATTTTCCTATAAGTCCGCGAACATATTCGTCTTGATTCAAGTCTGTTTCTCTCTTGATATTTCTGTAATGGATTTCTTCTGAGGTGAATTCTTTTAGAAGGTGTGAATATTTATTGTTGCCGTATGGATTGTATTTTGTTGGGGCTTGAGGGAGAGATGCGAGGATCGAGCTTTCAGCGAGAGTAAGGTCTTTTGCGGATTTATCGAAATATATTTCTGCTGATTTGCCTGCTCCGTATGCGTTATTTCCGTAAGGGATGCGGTTTAAATAAAGTTCGAGTATTTTTTCTTTTTCGTATGTTCGTTCCAATCGGACAGAGAGAATGAGTTCTTTTGCTTTTCTTGTGTAGCTTCTTTCCGAGGAAAGAAAGCTGTTTTTGACATATTGTTGTGTGATTGTTGAGCCTCCTCGTCGTACTCCTATTCCAAAAATTTCATATAATACCGCTTTCCCTATTCCCATTATGTCGAATCCGTTGTGTTCCCAAAATCTGTCATCTTCTATTGCGACAGTTGCGTTTATTAAATATGTGGAAATTTTGTCGTATGAGATTTGTTCGCGATTTTCTTCGCCGTGAATTGTGTAAAGCAGGCCGCCGTCTTTATCGTATATTTCCGTTGATTGATCGGCTTGCAATTTTTCGAGATCTGAAACGTCAGGAAGTCCAATCGAAAGAATTCCGATTATTCCTACAAAAAGGATAACTGAAATCAGGGTAATTCCTATTATTGCGGTTGATCCCCAAAAAATGATTTTTTGTTTTATTTCCGCGTCTTTTTTTGGCCAAAACCTTTCAGGTATAAATTTTTTCAGCATGCGCGTATTTTAATGCAAAATTGGCTCTTAAGTAAAGGCTTTACCTAAAGTTTGTGGAGTTTTATGGAAATTGCGAGTGAGCATTGTTGTCCGAATTTTTGGAGAAAATCTGTTTCTATTAGTCTGAATTTTCCCGGATCTTTTGAATATATGTTTAAGGACCCAAGGTATTTTTTTGACAAAAAGAGTGGAATTGATATTAAAGTTTTGAATTTATGGCTTTTTACCAAATTTCTGCTTTTGTGAACATCTGAGGCTTCAACATTGTCCATAAGAAGCGGTCTTTTTATTTCGAATGCGTCTTGTGCAATGCTATTATCAAACTCTATTCTGTTTTTACTTTGCCATTTTTTGTCTATGCCTATGTGGGAGACCATTTCGAGGAATTTGTTTTTTTTGTTGTATAGCCTTAATACTGCGGCGTCTGCTTTTGAGAGGAGGACTATTGCGGAGATGATGAGGTTTTGAAGAGAATCGAGTGATGCATTTGAAACTGCGGATTCCGTGATTTCCGCGAGGTAATCCATTTGTCTTCTTTGAAATCCTAATTCTTTGTATGCGTCTTGGATTGTTTCGAATCTTTTTTGAAGTTCATTGGATGTGCGTTTTTGGCTTGAAATATCTCTGTATGTCACGAGATATCCTATAAATTTGTCTTTTTCATTTGTTACTTTTGCGACGGAAACTGAGACGGAAATTTTTTCTCCGGTTTTTGATTGTCGGAGTGTTTCGTAATTTCTTATGATTTTATTTTTTTCCACTTCTTCTATGAGTTTTTTGTTTACGTCTTCTTCTTCTTGTGGGATTATGAGGTTGATGCTTTTGTTTAAAATTTCTTGTTCTTTGTATCCGAATATTTTTTGTGCGCTGGTGTTCCAAAGTTGAATTTTTCTGTTTTTATTCAAGACCACGATGGCTTCTATCGAGTTTTTGATTATTTGAGTTGAGAGCCTTTCTTTTTCGGCAAGTTTCTTTAATTTAGTGAGATTTGTGAAAATTCCTATGGTTCCTCCGCTTTTTGTTGGGGCCCCACTAATTAAAAGCGGAATTTTCTTTCCGCTTTTAGACAACATCGTAGCTTCATATTGGGAGGACATTCCGTGGGTTCGCAGTTTATGATGGTCTTCTATTATTTTTTTACCTTCATCGTCAAAAAAATCTGTGCAATATCTGCCAATGGCTTCCTTTAGTGGGTATTCTGAGGTTTTTTCGAAGGTTGGATTTACGTATATTGTGTGATGTTTTTTATCTCCGACCCATAAACATTCATTCATGGCTTCCGCTATGCTTTCGGACTGTACAGCATCGTTGAGCAATTTTCTGTCAGTAATGGCTTTGTTTAGGGTCATTTTGATTGACAATAAAGGCTATCTTTACTATTATTCTCCCCTAAAATTCAACTATGTCAAGAAAATATGACAGGAATCGATGGAAAATCGCAGGAGGATGAGAAAAAAACAGGAATCGCCAAAAAAGAAATGGGCGATAATCCTGATGTTATTGATCCCGGGAGTGATTGTGGGGAAGCTGTTGTCGATGGAATTAATGGGGGTTTTGTTGGTGATGGGGTTGTGGAGATCGGGGCGAAGGTTCGGAATATGATTAAGCCGAGAAGGCCTTCCAATCTTTTTGACCTTGATGAGTGGGTGGGGGCTGAGAAGTGTTTGAGGAAATTTTTTGAAGAAGAAGCGGTTACTGTTGAAGCTGGATTGGCTGAGATTAAGCGTATGTTTTCGAGGGAAGAAATTGCGAGGAGAGGGCTTTCGAGTAGGGAACTTTCAGATGAAGATTTTGATGTTCGAAAATTTATAGAGGGGATTCCTCCGGAAGCTCTTTTTTCTACGTCTGTTGTTGAGGGAGAAGGGGTTATATGGAAAGAAGAGATGATGACAAAAATCGCTAACGATGTTTCTAAAACTTGGAAACAAAAGGGGTATGCTTTCTTGAAAACTAAAGCGTTCCGTAGCGGGGAAAAGGGTTTTCGTCTTAGGACGGCGTTGAAATGCCCAAGATCTTTGGGGGAAAATCAGGATTTGACTAAGCTTAATGTTTTCGAAGAAGAGCAAAAGGATCCTCTTCAGGCCTTGAGATATAGGATTCTTTTTGCGTTGGCGTCACATGAGGCTTTTAAAAATGATGATGGACATAGAACTGCTTATATGGCGGGGTGTTTGTCTGTCAGGATTGGCAAGAAGGTGGGGTATAGGTTTTTAATTCCTGTCTCTCAAGAATGCAGGACTTTTGATGTGCCTTCGGGGGCGCTTTTCAGTAAAAGTAGAGGTGGGGATCAAATGGATGCGAGAGTTTTTATAAAAGTTATGTTGTCGCTTCTTCTTCCTGATAAGGCTCAAGAAGGAGCGGAACTTTTTGATGAGAAGGGAGATTTGCATGATGTTGTGCAGGAAGAATTTGTGTTGATTGACTTGATGGGGCTTGCGGAGAAAATGGAAATTTATGAGGAATTTGAAGAAGTTTTTGCGGCGATATTTAAATTGAGGCATCGAAATTTTACGAATAGGTTTCACTTGAGCTCATCTTTTGGCACAAATAAGGGCAGAAGAAGGATGTCTTTGCTTGACCTTATAAATATAAAAAAAGAATATTCAAGAAAACCTGTGAAGGTTTTTTCTTTGGGGCATGGAGATGGGTTTTTGGAGAAGGAACTTTTGAAGCTCAGGGAGGAGGGTGAGGACGGTGAGGCTTTAGTTTCCGAGGTTACCGGAGTGGATTTGCATTCCGGTGATGACTTGGAGGCTGTCGAGACTGATAGTTTTGGTGGGAATGGGAAGCTTGTAAAAGTTGCGAGAGGGGAAAATAAGGATAAAGATAGAATACAAAGGGTGTTTGATCAGCTTGAGGGGCAGGCGGACATCGGTGTTGCCGCAGACAGTCTTCATGAGACTGAAAATCCTTTTGCTTATATGATGAAGATGTATGACAAAATTAAACCGGGAGGTTTTCTTTATGTCACTGACCCTATTCATTGTGAGGCTACGGATAAGATGACTCGGGTGGATTTGAACTCATTTGATAACACTAGGCATCCGAGTTCTATGCTTTCTCTCGAACAATATTTTGAAATTATAGGATATCTTACAATGAAGGGAGCTAAAATTTATGATATTTCGATTACGCCCGGAACATATGCCGGATATAATGATACTTTTTGGCGTGTAATTCTTTCTATAAGGAAGCCGGATTTGGAGGCTACGGATCTTGTTAAAAGAGATAGTGCTCCATATAGATTGCCTATAGAAAATATTGACTGGAATGGGGATGTTGACTCTAATGAGGATATTTTTAAGATTTGGCCATTTAGCTGTGTGAGAGAGGAGGATAGGGAAAAAGTTTTGAGTAAGATGGGCGGGAATTTTGGCGTGGATAAAACCGGAGAAGGTGGTAATAAAAAGAAAATTACTTTTGGGAAAGCGAAGTTTGAGGCTATTAGGTTACTTGCCGGAGGAGATGAGGGGCGTGCGAATGCGCTTGTGCATGAGAAATCTCCGTATGGTTCCGTATTGGAGAAACTTTTTGCGCATTTAAGAGGAGGCGATGAGAATGATAAATTCATAGATAGAGCGCTGGAGAATTTTAATCATTTTGCCGGAGAAGTTTTTGCAATTATTTCCTTGCTTAAAACGGAATGCGGGATTGATATTTCTCAAAAAATCTGTGAAGTTCCCGGCTGGGAAGATGCTGAAGTTTAATAATTTTTTCCTCTGATTTTTCCGCCGAGGTTTTCTAATGCGGTGAAGATTTTTGATTGAGCTTCTGCCATTTCTGCGTCGGTGAGGGTTCTGTCTTCGGATTGAATTGTGATGCTGAAGGCTACGGCTTTTTTGTCTGATTCGATTTTGTCTCCTTCGTAAATGTCGAAAAGTTTTATGTCACTTATCAAATCTTTTTCTGCGTTTTTGATTGTTGACTTAAGTGTTTCTATTTCTACGTTTTTGTCTACGGCGACTGAAATATCGAATGAAATATTTGGGAATTTTGGAATACGTTTGTATGATTTTTTTATTTCTTCTAGTTTCAAAGCTTCTGTGAAATTTATTTCAAAAAGTGCGATAGAATATTTTTCGAGGTCGTAATTTTTTTGGACAGTTGGGTGTAACATGAAACAAGTTGCGAGTGATTTTCCGCTATGGTCAATGAATGTTAGCGATTTTATCGGATGGGCGTATGGTGTGTTTTTTGCGCCTTTTGCTTCTGCGACGTGTGATAAATTAAATTTTTGAATGAATGCTTCTACGCATCCTTTTGCTTCGTAAAATATTTTGTCAGATTTTCCTTTTATTAAAATTGCTCCGCAAATTTTCTTTTCTTCGAGTGGGAAGTATTGTCCAATTTCGAGGTATGTGTGGCCGATTTCGTATATGCGTATTTCACTAAAATTTTTCACATTTTCTTGCAGGTTTTTCAAAATATTTGGTGTCAGAGAAGTCACCATGTTGGTTTGTTCTTCTGACAAATAATTTTGAAGTTTCAAATGTTGAGCTTCTACAAGAAGTGTTTTTTTAATTTCATTTAAGCCGTAAAAGGAATAGTTATACACTTCGTCGAAACCAAATCCGTAAGAAAAAAGTTCACGTGCGCGGTGTTTTTTTGTGCGTTCATTGTTTTGCAGTGGTAGTTTTGCAGGTAAGCTTGGAAGAGTTGGTTCGATGTTGTCGTAGCCGTAAATTCTCGCGATTTCTTCAATCAAATCATCTTCAGAAAGTACATCTTTTGTTGCGCGAAAAGTTGGAACTTCTACGATAAATATTTTAGTTTTTTTGCCTTTTGCCGTGACTTTGAATTCCAAACTTTCTAGAATTTTTTTCATCTCTTGCACGCTTAGGTCTGCGCCAATTTTGGATTTTGCTTTCTCTAAATCTAATGTGATTTTTAATGGTTTTTTGTTGAATTTTTGAATGTCTGTTATTGGTCCTGCAATTTTTGCTTCCGGACAAATTTGTAATATTAATTCTGTGGCGCGAAGGATTGCGGTTTCTGCTAGTAATGGATCTAAACCTTTTTCAAATCTTTGAACTGAGTCAGTACGAACACCAAGTTTTGTTGAAGTTTTTCGTACCGATGAGTGATTGAAATTTGCAGATTCGAGAATGATAGCAGTCGTGTTTTCGTTTATTCCGCTGTGTTCTCCGCCGATGATTCCTGCTACAGCAACCGGTTTTTTGCTGTCTGCGATCACTAGCATGTTTTCGTCGAGGTTGTATTCTTTACCATCGAGTGTGCGAATTTTTTCATTTTTCTTTGCTGTTCTTACAACTATTCCATTTTGAATCAATGTTTTATCAAAGGCATGTAATGGCTGTCCGAGTTCCATCATTACATAATTTGTGACGTCGACAATATTGTTGTGGATTCCGTGTCCTGTGGTTTTCAGCCTTGCAGCAAGCCAATCCGGAGACTTGCCGATTTTTATATTATTGATAATTAGTCCGCAATATCTTGGGCAAAGATGAAAGTCTTTTACTTTTACGTCGACACTTTCTCCCGTTTCGGGAATTTTCACAGAGACTTTTATTGGTTTGAACTTGCTGTTTGTTATTGCCGCAACTTCGCGTGCAATTCCCATGTGGCCCCAAAGATCCGGTCTGTGTGTTAGAGATTTATTGTCGAATTCGAGGATGATGTCGTCTTTGTGTAAGACGTCTTTTATTGGAGTTCCGGTTTCTGGTTTTAGCGCTGAGAGATCAAGAATATCGTGTGTGCCTTCATCTGGATTGTTTAGTCCGATTTCGATACTTGCACAAATCATTCCGTAACTTTCGACTCCGCGAATTACTGCTTTTTCCATTACGACCGGTTCGCCTTCTCCGTGCCATTTTACTTTTGCGCCTAAGCAAGCGACTGCTACATACATTCCTTCTTTTATGTTTTCGCCACCGCAAACGATTTGCAAAGTTTCTTTTCCGATAGATGTTTTTGTGACTTTTAATTTGTCTGCGTTTGGATGTGCAGTGATTTCGATGATTTGTCCGACGATGATATTTTCGTAATCCGCGGATTCGTCAATAACGTGATCTACTTCCGCAGTTTTCAAAGTTAACAAATTCCCAAGAGTTTTTCCGTCTGCGTCTTTTGGTAGTTCTACGAAGTCCTTAAGCCAATTTAGGGATACTAACATTTTTAAAATTGTTTATTAAATCTTAGGTCGCCGTTTGTGAGGAGACGGATGTCATCGATGCCATAACGCATCATTACGAGGCGTGTAAGCCCAAAACCGAATGCCCAACCTTGGTATTCTTTTGAATCTATTCCTCCAGCTTTTAGGACATTTTCGTGGACCATTCCTGCGCCCATGAATTCTATCCATCCTGAATGTTTGCAAACTCGGCAACCTTTTCCTTCGCATAACAAACACGAAAAATCGACTTCGAGTCCCGGCTCTACGAATGGAAAATATCCCGGTCGGAATCTGACTTTCACGGGTTTCCCGAAAAGTCTTGTTAGAAATTCTGCCAAAACTCCTTTCAAATGTGCCAGTGAAATATCTTTATCTATCAGTAATCCTTCGACTTGGTAAAACATTGAGTCGTGGCTTGCGTCAGTCGCTTCAAAACGGAAAACTCTTCCCGGAACGATGAGTCTTAATGGTGCTCCGTATTTTTCCATTGCACGAATTTGGACTGGTGATGTTTGTGTGCGCAAAACCATTCTTCCGTGATCTGCATCATCTTTTTCTTGAATGAAAAATGTGTCCTGCATGTCTCTGGCAGGATGATCTTTTGGAATGTTTAAGCTTTCAAAGTTGTAATGTTCCGATTCTATTTCCGGGCCATCTGCAACGGTAAATCCCATTTGTGAAAAAATTCTTTCGACCTCTTCTTGTAATTGAGAAAGTGGGTGAATATGTCCGAGTGGTCTTGTTGACGACGGAATCGTTGTGTCGAAAAATTCTTTTGAAAGTTCTTTTGCTAATTGCTCATCTTCAAATTCTTTTATTTTTTTTGCGAATGAATCTTCGAGTGTTTTTCTTGTTGTATTGCAAAGGGGTCCGATTACGCGTTTTTCTTCATCAGAAAGGTCTTTCATTCCACGTAGGATCATTGTTATGTGTCCGCTTCTGCCCAAATATTCGCCTTCGATTTCTCGGGTTCTCTCTAAAGAATCCGCTTTTTCAAGTGCGGACATTGCGTCTTGTTCTAATCTTTTTAAAGTTTCTTGCATGAATGTTTTACAAATTTACGAAGGTAATTTAGTCGTTTTGCAGGGTTTTGGCAACAAAAAAGCCCTCGATTGCTCGAAGGCTTTTTCTAAAGTTTTTTAAAACTTTACCTAAAGATGATTATCTAACAGCATCTTTAAGAGATTTTCCAGCTTTGAAAGCAGGAAGTTTCATTGCAGGGATTTTGATTTTCTCCCTTGGGTTTCTTGGGTTAACACCTGTACGAGCAGCTCTTTTTGAAACACGGAATGTTCCAAATCCAGTTACTGTTACGTTTTCCCCTTTCTTAAGGCTTTTTGTGATCATTCCTAGAACTGCGTCTAGAACTGCTCCTGCGGCCTTTTTTGTGACACCAGCTGATTCAGCTGCGCCAGCTACTAAATCCTGTTTAGTCATAGTAGGATTGGTTAAAGATATATATTGGAAGTGCTCTTTCAAGCCCGTGTGCATTATATGCGTGCGTTTAGCCAAATCAAGAGATTTATCTCGAAGGAATGGCTTTTGATAGAGAAAAATGGCATGTTTATGTTTAAAAAGTGTTGTTTTTTGGCTTGCTTGAGCCGTTCTTAAAATTACTTGCAGATTTGTCAAAGATGTTATGGGGTTGATAAAATATGATAAAATTTTTGTAGAGTTGTCGGCTTGTTTTAGAAATAATTTTATTTCTTAGTTCAAATTTTTGATGAAATTTATTTTTGAAAAACTAAAAATGACAAACTCGCTTCGCTCAGACAATGTCATTTTTTAAGCTTTTCTTTAAATAATTTCATAACAAAAATTCTCAATTCAAAATAAAATTATTTCTAAAACAAGCCCATTATTACTTCCTCAAAAACTTGACTTAAGAATGGTGCTGATATAACAATGACTGGTAAACTTTCGCAAAATTTAACAGATTATATGTCAAAAAATTTAGTAATAGTTGAGTCCCCGGCAAAGGCAAAAACTATATCAAGATTTCTAGGAAAGGATTATAAGGTATTGGCTTCTATGGGCCATGTTCGTGATTTGCCAAAATCAAGAACCGGAATAGATACAGAGCATGATTTTGAGCCGATGTATGCAGTTTCTCCGGATAAAAAGAAAGTTGTGACGGAGTTGAATAAAGAATTGGCAAAGGCAGATAAACTTTGGATCGCAACTGATGAGGACCGCGAAGGGGAAGCGATTGGATGGCATTTATTACAATGTTTGAAAGGTGCAAAAACTAAATTTAAAAAATCAAGAATTGTTTTTCATGAAATCACTGAGAATGCGATAAAAAAGGCTATCGAGAATCCTCGCGATATGGATCAAAACATTATTGATGCACAGCAAGCAAGAAGAGTTTTGGATAGACTTGTCGGTTATGAATTGTCTCCACTTCTTTGGAAAAAAATCAGATATGGGCTTTCCGCAGGGCGCGTTCAGAGTGTTGCGGTTCGACTTGTTGTGGAAAGGGAACGTGAAATTCAGGCGTTTAACCCCGATGAATATTGGAAAATAATTGGTGAGTTTGAAAAAAATTCCGGAAAAAAAGATGCACAAACTTTTTCTGCGGAACTTATTAAAAGAGGAGATGAAAAGGTTGAAATGAAAAATGAAAAACATACTACTGATATTTTGGAGGCTATTAAAGGTGCGACATATAAAGTGAAAAGTGTTGAGGAAAAAGATGTTTCGAGATCTCCGGCTGCACCATTTATCACTTCTACTTTGCAGCAAGAGGCTTCTCGTAAACTTAATTTTCCTGTGAAAAAAACGATGATGGTTGCGCAGGGACTTTATGAGGGAGTGGACGTTGGTAACGGGCAACATGGTCTTATTACTTATATGAGAACTGATAGTGTGAATTTGTCTGAATTTGCACTCGATGGAATTCGAAAACAAATTGTGAAAGAGTATGGAGAAAAATATGCGTTATCTGAACCGCGTAAATTTAAAGGGAGAAAAAGTGCGCAAGAGGCGCATGAGGCGATTCGTCCCGTGGATATCACTATTCATCCGAAAGATGTTGAGACAAAACTTACGAAAGATCAGGCGAGACTTTATGAATTGATTTGGAAACGTGCGATGGCTTGCCAAATGATGGATGCGATTTTGAGCAGAACAACTGTTGATATAGAAGCGGAAAAAGGTTCAACGGAGACGAATTATGTGTTTAGAGCGAACGGTCAGGTTATAAAATTTCCCGGATTTATGGGGGTTTATATGGAAGGAAATGATTTGGAGGAAGAGGCTGAGGCGGTTGGTGATAGTATTTTGCCGAAACTTGATGAAGGTGAAAAAGTTGATCTTGAAAAATTAGATCATTCCCAGCATTTTACTAAACCGCCGGCGAGATATACTGAAGCATCTTTGGTTAAAAAACTTGAGAGTGAAGGCATCGGGCGACCGAGTACTTACGCTCCGACAATCTCTACAATTGTTGCGCGTGGGTATATTAAAAAGGAGGCGAAAGCTCTTTTGCCAACTGACGTTGCGATGGTTGTGACGGATATGTTGGTGGAAAATTTTCGAGAGATTGTGGATTATAAATTTACTGCGGAACTTGAAGAAAAATTGGATAAAATCGAGGAAGACAAATGTGAGTGGGTTCCCGTTATTCGTGAATTTTATGGACCGTTTCATAAAGCAATTGTAGAAAAAGATAAGACTCTAAAAAAAGATGATTTGGTTAATGGAGAGAGTGATGAGGTTTGTGAAAAGTGTGGAGAAAAGATGATTGTGAAACTTGGAAGATTTGGGAAATTCTTGTCGTGTAGCGGTTATCCAAAATGTAAAAATGCGCGACCTCTCGATAAAAATCTTGGAGAAGCGGCGATGAACGGAAGCGTAAATGTGAGTGATAAAAAACTTGATGAACTTGTTGAGGATGGAACATTGACGTCCGAACAAGCCAAAAAAATTGAAGAAAAAAATGAACAAATGGCGGACTATGAGAAAAAATTTAAAGATAAAAAGTGTGAAAAATGTGGGGAAAAAATGGCCGTGAAGACCGGAAGGTTTGGTGCGTTTTTGGGATGTAGTGGTTATCCAAAATGTAAAAATATTGTTTCGATTGTGATTTCTTCTGGAGTGAAATGCCCTACTTGTAAGAGTGGGCAGCTTATAGAAAGGCATACCAAAAAAGGTGGGCGTGTTTTTTGGGGATGCAATAAATATCCAAAATGCAAATTTGCGACGTGGAGCAAGCCTATCGAAATAGACAAAAGTGGAGTGTTGATTGTTGAAGATAAGGAGGGGAATCATGTTCCTTATGTGGATACGAAAGGCGAGAAAGAAGAAGCATAAACCGGAAAGTTGATTTTGTCTCACTTCAAATTTTTGTTGAAATTTATTAGCATGAACTGCAATATTATTTGTTCAGGCACGCTTCGCAAAGTCCATTTATTTGTGTTATTCTACGACGCAATGTCTCGAATAACACAAAACCATGCTAAAAGCTTCTAGGAATGCCTGAAAAATAATATTACAGTTCACTTATTTAATTCCAAATAAATTTAGTTTCATAAAAAAGACCTCTCATTTTCTGAAAGGTCTTTTTTATGTTTTGATTATTTTGCTACGTCTTCTGCCGGAGCTTCTGCTGCAGGTGTTTCAACTGCTTCTACCGCAGGAGTTTCTTCTGTCTTTCCTCCTAATTGGCTTCCGATGTCTTTTGCTGTGTCAGTAACTCCTTGGTTTACTTCGTCTACAGCTCCTTGTAGTTTGTCTTTTACCCAAGAACAACCTGTGAAGAGAAGAGATGCTCCGATGATTGAAGCGATGACAATTTTGTATGTTTTTTGCATACTTGTTTGTTTAGAAAATAATGAGGGATTTCGGTGATATTTTAGCACTCTTCAGCTAAAGGTAAAGAGGAAATCTAAGTTCTTTACTTTTTTAGTGATAATTGTATAATTTTGTAAGACCTTTTTTTTAAGAAAAATAACGAATTTTAATATGAACTTCAAATTTCCTCGTTTTGTGTTTTTGGCTTTTATCTCAGCTGTTTTTGTGGCCAGTCCTTTTCTTTACGGATTGAATTCCGAAAATACGGTTTTTGCGGAAGGTGAAGTGGGTTGTAGTGGAAAAATTATTGGAAAAACTAAAGCTTCAAATCCAAATTTTGGACAAATTGATTTTGATTCTCATCCGAGTCCTTATTCTGATGCGAATAAAGTGACGAATCTTTCAATTGTCGGACTTGCGCCGGGGCTTGCTCCTGCGGATAGAAATCTTGCGGCATGTGTTGATGCCTCAAGTCCGCTTGTTCCTGATGAATATGCCGTGAAGGGTTTTGCGTGGAATACAAATCTTGGATTTTATTCTTTTTTCTGTGATGGAACGAAAAAAAATCAAGGGGTGGATTGTGGAGATTATGTCTATGGAACGAAGATTGGCGTGGCTGACGGAACCGGAAAAAGACTTCTTTCCGGAAATGCGTGGAATCCATCTTTTGGGTATATGCAATTTTTTGGAGGGGGAGATATTCCCTATCAAGTTTCTGCGGATAACAACGGAAAACTTTCTGGATATGCATGGACGGAAGCCAAAGTTTGGGTTGATATGACTGGGGTTACTATACAAATTCCGGGGAAAGAAATTGTGAAAGATGTTGTTGGGCCGTGCGACAAGACGCCATATGTTTGTATCGAGGTTTTGGATCCGGAGAAGGCGCTTGATAAAGTTTCCGGGCCTGCTGCAGGTGGTGGTGTTGATGGCAGTAATGGGGTTGGTGGAATTGGAATTGGGTATGGACAAGATGCTGATATAAAGGTGGCGAATGGAGTGGATGAATATAAGATTGGCTTGTATTTGATGGAGGCGGATGGAGTTACGCCGATGAAGATTGAGAACTATACTGTCGGTCCTTTTACTTTTTCATGGAGTGATACCGTGAAGATAAATCAGGAGGCAGGCAGTGATAAAAATGTAGGGACCAGTCTTAATTTAACGTCAGATCCATGGAATCAGGGAAAAGGTGGAATTATTTATAAACCTATTACTGTTAGCTTGAATGAGTTTACGGAGACGCCTGTTGGAAGTGGGTATTATGTTTTGAATAAAACCATAAAATCTTATGCTCCGACGACGGATATGAATATTTCATATACTACGAGCATGAAGCCAAATGTTATGTTTAAAAACGAAGTGTTTTTTAATAGTATGCATAGTTTTGCTGACACAATTCCTACTGTTGAGCCGAACAGATTACAGCTTTCAAAAATAGATGTTCCGCTTAAAGATAAGGCTACGGGTTTTTCGCCTGTCGGATATACTTCGATGGTATATCCAAATGGGAAGGATGGACTTTCTTTTCACTTTAGGCCTGCGGTTGAGGTGAGCACTCTTTATGCTGACAATAATCAAGATTCTATCACCGGATTTAGGTCTATTCCTTTTACTTTCAAAGTCGGGGGAGTTAAGGATCCTGAATTGCAGGAGGTGGTGGCGAATGTTGAGTTTAAAATGGATTATGATCAAACTGCGACGGCTGAGAATTGTTCTGCTGTTGGTGGTGGGTTTGAGATAAAGTTTGTGGATAATCAAAATAACGTGTATACATGGGGGGATGTGGGAACAAGTCCTTACGATTTTGAGCTTTCGGCGGCGGCGACATTGCCGGATTATGATGTTTTGAGTGATGAAGATAAGGCTGCGGCTAAGCCTTGTACTCAAGCAGTCGGGCCTACTCTTTATAGTATAGTGAAGTATGTTGTTGAAGGAAAAGCGGTGAGTTATTATTCAAATAAATTGCCTAGGATTGTAAGTGCCATTGCGAATCCTGTTGCGGTTGTACATGGAAATCTTTATGCGGCGAAAGCGTTTAGTCCAAGCGCTGATGTCGAGGTACAAGAGACCGGAAGCAAAAGTGTGAATATTTTGCGTGATGGTATTTATGAAAATATTAGTGGAAAAATTCCCGGAGCGAATTTGGAAAAAGATCCATATGTGAAGGTTGACAATACTAAAACGTGTACGATAGGGGATGATGGAGGGACAAGTGCGTGTAGCGGTCAGGCTGTCAGTAGTGCTATTCTTGAGGGAACTGTGGTTACTGTTTACAAGAATACGGATGTTCATATAAAACTTTTAAATCCCTCTGCGTATAAAAATAATCAGACGATTGTAGTTATGAATGGGAATGTTTTTATAGATTCTGATATCTATAAAAATGCTTCAAATACGGACAAAATGCAGATTATTGCGCTACGGTCGTATTCAGATGGATGCAATAAAGGAAATATTTATATAAATAGCGATGTGAAGAATATAAATGTGAATGTGTTTACTGATTGTTCGGTTTTCTCTTATAAAACGGGAATGAGTTTTGATTCTGTGACAGGTATTCCGCAGTGGAGTGACTTTTCTGAGATGGTGGGGGTTTTGAATAAGCAGTTGAGGTGGCTGGGAAGTATTGCATCTCACAATACAGTGGGAGGTTCAGATTTGGATAAAGATCCGAAGGCTTTCGGAGAGTATCTTTTGGACGGATTTAGGTCGTGGTTGTTATTTGATCCTGTGACCCAAAAGTATCTCACGAGTGCAGATAAGCTTGCGATTCAGGCTTATGATTTGAATTATTTGAGACTTTTCAAATTGTCTATTCAGACAAATGAGCTTGGAATGCCCGTGGATCAGAGTTGCCAGAAGGCGCTTAGTTTAGAGGAAATGTTGCAGATAAAACAGTATGCTGTGGGACTTGCGGATGACCCTGTTTATGGAGAAGGTGAAGTGGAATGTAACGGAATAGATGCTTTGTCGGCTTATGATGTTGAATCCGGAGCAGGAGATTTGATTGCGCCAATTGATGATACTACATTGGCGAAAGGACTTGGAGCGACTGATTTCGATCCTGTTTATGTTATCTTTTCTGCGTCGAGTTCGCCGATATTTAAGAATTAAATTTTAGTGTTCCTGCTTGGCGTTTTAGATCCCAAGTGTATTGTGGGTTTTACCAATCTGTAGAAATTTCCGGATGATTTTTTAATGCATTTGCCATTATTTTTTTCATTTCTTGAACTTTTTCGAGAGTTTTTGCTTCGAATCTGAGTGTCAAGTTTGGGCTTGTGTTTGAGGCGCGGACGGCGGCCCATGAGTCTTCGTCAAAGTGTACGCGGACTCCGTCGATAGTTATGCAGTTGTAACTTTTTGTAAAGTAGGCGACCAATTCTTCGACTATTGCGAATTTTTTGTCGTCCGGGCATGGAACTTTTATTTCAGGTGTTGAGACTACGCGTGGGATGTCGTTGAACATTTGGGAAACCGGATGCGTGTGTTTGCCAATTATTTCTAAGATTTTTAATGCGGCTAAAAATGCGTCGTCGAAGCCATAATAATTCTCTGCGAAAAATAAATGGCCTGAAGTTTCTCCTCCAATGTCGGCATGTTCCTGTTTTATTTTTTCTTCGATAAAACTGTGGCCTGTTTTTGACATTATTGTTTCTGCACCGAAGTCTTTTAATTTATTTATAATCGCTTGGGAAAATTTTGTGTCAAAAACAACTTTTGGATTTTTTACTCGTTCCGTGAGGTCGCGAACCAGCATGAGTAAGACAAAATCCGCGCAATACATTTTTCCTTGTTCGTTTACAATTCCGACTCTGTCACCGTCTCCGTCAAATGCAATTCCGATGTCTGCGTGGTGCTCTAATACGGCTTTCATAAGGTCTTTCATGTTTGCTTCTTCTTCCGGATTGGCAGGGTGGTTTGGGAAATTTCCGTCAGGTTCGCAGAAAAGTTCGATCACTTCACAGTCAAAATTTCTTAGAAGTTCCGGTGCGAATTTTCCGGCGACGCCATTTCCGGCATCGATTACTACGCGTGTTTTTTTATTTAAATGACTGATCGCTTTTGGTTTTGCTTTTGAAAGAAGGTCTTTCATGTAAGGTGGCCATATGTCTTTTTTGTCTAGTGTTCCTTGTTTTTCTGACTTTGAAAATTTTTCGGATTGAATGATTTTTAGAATTTCTTGTAAATCTTCGCCGCAAATTGAGTGTGCGTTTTTTGCGACTGTTTTTATTCCGTTATATTCTTTTGGATTGTGACTTGCGGTGATGTTTGTGGCGCTGTCGAATGGCATTGCGCATGATGCCCAGTAGACCATTGGGGAAATAGATGCGCCGATGTCCGTGACGTCTAATCCACACTCTAGGACGCCTTTGATGAATGCGGCTTTCAGATCTTCACTGGTAAGTCTTATGTCGCAACCGACTGCCATATTTTTTGTTTGGTATTTTTCTTTTAAATATGTTGCTGTTCCAAGGCCTATCAAATATGCTATTTCGTTTGTGAGGTCAGCTTGTTGAGTTGCGTCTTTTGGCGCGGCTATGCCACGAATGTCGTATGCTCTAAAAATGTGCGGATTTAAATTTGTCATGATTTAGAATGAAGAATTGTTGTATTTTGTCTGATCCATTGTGTGTTGAATGATTTTTATTCTTGAAGGAATTTTCATTTTTTTCATTAAATCCGCGCAAGCTTTTGGCACATATTTTTCCCATTCAGTTTTTTCTTGCATTGCTTTTCTGATTTTTGTTGCGCTGATTTCGAATTTTCTTTTTAGATTTTTTATTTTTATTTTTTTGCCTATGTAACACGCTTTTACGATTTCAGAACCTGTGTAAACGGTGTCGTATGGCGGAACGTAAGTGTTTACGTGTTCAAACCAAAGATAGTAATTGTTTATATTTCTGACTGGAATGATTCTATATTTTTCAGCAGAGATTTTTGCTTCTTTCAAGGACTCATCTATGAGTTGAAATCTTTCACTCGCCGTCATTGGATTTTCAGGGAGGAAGCTGTTTTCTGCGCTTCCGATAGCGATAATAACGCGATCGTTCTCTTTTAGGATTTCTTTTATTACTTCAAGATGACCCTTGTGGAAAGGTTGGAATCTTCCGATAAATAGGGCGGATTTCATGATTAAATAATATTGAAAAACCTTTTTTAATTCAAGACTATAAGATGAGGTGGGTGTAATTTGTGCTGATTTATGTCTATTAATCTGAATATTTTGTGGACTAGATTTGGATTTATGCCTTTGTCGATGAGATTATCTTTTGTGAGTCCTCTTTCAACTTGAGCCAAAATCATGTCCATATCTTTGTATGTCATTCCGAGTTCTTCTTCGTCCGTTTGTCCCGGATAAAGCTCTGCGGATGGCGCTTTTGTAAGGAATTCATCGGGAAGACCCAAGTGTTCCGCCAATTTGTAAACGTCTGTTTTTAGTAGGTCTCCGATGATTTCGATGTCTGCGGCAAGGTCTCCGTATTTTGTTCCGTAGCCCAAGAAAAGTTCGGTTTTATTTGAAGCTCCAATGACTAATGCGTTTTTTGTGTTTGCGAAATTATACATAACAGACATTCTTACTCGGGCTTTTACGTTGATTTGCGCGAGGTCGCTTGGTTGCCAAGGAAGGGCAAGAAAATCTGTCAGGAATTTGTTTATCGGGATTGTGAACATTTCCACTTTTAAAAATTGGCAAAGTGCTTTTGCGTGCATGTAATTTTCCTCCAAAGAAACGCCTTTTTCTGGCATCAAAAGTACCGTAACGTTTTCAGGGCCAAGTGCGTCGACAGTGAGTTTTAGCGCAACTGCGGAATCGATTCCGCCGCTAACTCCGATAACCGCTTTTTCGAATCCGTGAGTTTTGAAGTACTTGTGGATTTCCGCGAGAATTTTTGTGTAAATATTGTGCATGTTTTTGAAAAGTTAAGAAAGGAGGTCAATATACATCACCGGATGGAAAATGAAAATGAAAATTACTTGTAGCTTTTGACCGCTCTGTCTACTTCCAAGTCTTGTGCCCGTTTTTTTAGGGTTTCGCGCTTGTCGTAGAGTTTTTTGCCTTTGCAGATTCCGATTCGAAGTTTTATTAGGCCGACTTTTGGATATAGTTCGAGTGGAATTATTGTGACTCCTTTTTGGTCGAGATTTTGCGCGAGGGTTGCGATTTCTTTTTTACTTAAAAGTAATTTTCTCGATCTGACCGGATCTAATGTTTTTATGTCTGCGAATTTGTAATTTGAAACGTGTGCTTGTTTCAAAAATGCTTCGCCTCCTTCTATTGTTACAAATGAGCCCTTTAAATTTACCTGTGATTTTTTTATGGCTTTTACTTCAGGTCCATTTAGTACTACGCCTGCTTCGAAATTTTCTAAAATAATATAGTCGTGGAACGCTTTTTTATTTTTTGCGTAATAATTTTCTTGTTTATTTTTTGCTGTTTTTTTCATTCGTGATTTGTGGTGGAAAAAGATATGTTTGAAAAATTGCTTTTTACCTTATTGAATTGTATTATATTGTACAGTTATTTTTAATTTTAATCTATAAATATATGTCGGATCAAGTCACGCAAGTTGTTACGAAAGGTTATTTCTCAAGAATTATAGATGCTATTAAAGGCATCGTTTTTGGTCTTATTCTTTTTCTTGGAGCGTTCGGAGTGATTTATTGGAATGAGGGAAGTGTTGATATTTCTGGAATTGCAAATACTGCTACAAAAGTTACTGCTGAAAGTGTTGATACTGTCGCCGAAGGGAAATTGATTGCTGTTACAGGAAAGGCTGTGTCTACAGAAAAACTTGGGGACTCTATGTTTTTGAAACCTGCTGATTATCTTGCCGTTTCACGAAATGTTGAAATGTATGCTTGGGTTGAAAAATCAGATTCAAAATCTTCTATAAGCACAGGTGGCTCAGAGACAACAACAACGACTTATAGCTATTCTATGGATTGGACTTCTTCTCCAGGGAAGACTTCTAATTTTCAAGAACCTGCGGGGCATGCAAATCCGGAGATGGCTATAAAAGCTCAAACATTTAGAGTGAAATCTGCAAAAGTTGGTGCGTACGAAGTTGATATGGCAAAACTTGATTTGCCTGCGTATGAAGATTTAAATTTAACAGCAGAAAATTTGAATCTTGCACAAGGTGTTTTTGAAAATGGATATGTTCTTGTTGGGAAGGGAACAAGTGTCGCTCCACAAATTGGAGATTTGAGAATTTCTTATGGCGTTGTAAATAATAATTTAGATGGAACTGTTTTTGGAAAACTTGAAGGTGGAAAACTTGTGACTTATGTTGATCAAAAAACTACAGAATCTTTATACAGATTTTTCAATGGAACATTTGATGAAGCAATAAAACAAATGCATTCTGAATTTACAATGTGGTTATGGATTTTTAGATTGGTAGGATTCTTAATGATGTGGATTGGTTTGAGCTCTCTTTTTGGACCAATAAGCGTTATTCTTGATGTTCTTCCTATTCTCGGAGCAATCAGCCGAAGTGCAATTGGATTTTTAACATTCCTTGTTTCTTTGGTTTTGAGTATTTTAGCAATTGTTGTTTCAATGTTATTGCATAGTCTTATCGCAATGATTGTTGTTGCAGTAATAGGAGTTGCTGGATTCGTCGTTGTGCTCAAGATGAAGGCAAAAAAACCAGTTGTCGTCACTGCATAAATTTTTGACTTATAAAACAGGTTAAAAATCTATCTACTAAAAGCATCGGAAAAAGTACGTCTGTAAGTTGACTTTTTGGCTATTATGAGGGATATTTTCATTGCATTTTATTTCTTAAACCTCATCCAAAATGCCAGTTAAAAAAGCAAAAAAGAAAGTTGCTAAGAAAGTAGTAAAGAAAGCAGCTAAAAAGGTGGTAAAAAAAGTTGCAAAAAAGAAAGTTGCAAAGAAACGAAAGTAATCTTTGCTTAGCGATTTTGAAAGGCTCTTCGTTTATCGGAGGGTCTTTTTTTTGTTTTAATTTTGGTCTAAGATATTTTTGTTAGTAAATATCTTTTTTATTTTTAAGTCCTATGAAAAAACTTTTATCAATATTTTTTGTTTCGATGTTTGTTTTTGTTGGATGTGCGCAAAAAACATCAACGACCCCAACAGACACTTCTGAAAAACAGCCTGAAGTAAGCCAAAAAAGTGCCGGTTCAAATGTAGTTATGATTGCTGATTTTTCATTCGCGCCTAAAACTATAACTGTAAATAGTGGGGACACGGTGGTTTGGAGGCATTGGGATGTTGCCGCACATGATGTTGTTTCTCCCGGACTTTTTAAAAGTCCGATTCTTGAAAGGGGGAAGGTTTTTTCTTTTAAATTTGAAAAAGCTGGGACGTATGAATATTATTGTGGGATACATCCTTCTATGAGAGGTGTTGTTGTTGTTAAATAATTTTTAACTTTTATTTATATGTTTTCATCAGAAACAAAAAAAGCTTTAGTTGTTGCGATTATTGCGGATGGAATTGATTTCACTTTCCATTATTTCTTGACGCATCCGATGGAAACTTTGACGTATTTTGTTGTGAAATTTTTGTTGGCATTTTTTATTGCCTCTTTTCTTTTTGGTTTTGTTTCTTATGTTAAATCAAAAGGATGGAAAAATTTTGGAATCGGTTTTGTGTTTGCACTTATTTTTAGTACGTTGATGAGTGTGTATTATAGGGCTTGGGAGCTTGGGGAAGCGCAGGTTCCGTTTGGTTCACGTGCTCCTGAGATATATGGAATTGCGCGGGATAATTTGGTTCTTTTTAGTGGAACATGGTGGTTGGGGCATGCATTATTTTTTGTAATTGGAGTTTTTGTCGCAAATAAAATTATTTCTGCGGCGAAAAAGAAAAAGTAATTTTAATTTATGGAAAATTGTAAACAATGTGGTGGAAAATTTGAAATTACGAGTGAAGATTTGACGCATCTCTCTCAGCTTTCTCCTGTTTTTGACGGGAAGAAATTTTCTATTCCAAGTCCTAAAAAATGTCCTTCTTGTCGGCAGCAAAATAGGTTGGCGTTTAGAAATGAAAGAACACTTTATACTCGAAAATGCGATCTTTCCGGAAAACAAATTCTTTCTATTTATTCTCCGGAGCGCAAAGAAATTGTTTATTGTGAGGAGTGTTATTTGAAGGATTTGTACTGATTTATTTAATGTACTTTTCCAACAAACTGCATTGTTCTTTTGTGAGTGTGTCGCCGGTGTCGTTGTAGTTCATCAAATTGCCCGCACTATCCGCTCCTTGTGTTGCTGATTTCGGTGGATGATTTGGATCTATTACTTCTCCTTTGCTGAATTGATGTGCTAGTTCGTGAGCGACGGTTCTGTTGTCCGGATCACTGCTTTGGTCTACGGCTGTTCCGTTAACGCCTCCTTTCCATGACCATCCGTAGTCTCCGCCGTCGATTGCTGGGACATAATACAATGGTGCGCATTTGTTGCCCGATGCTGTTTGTCCTGTCGCAGGATGATTGTTTGAGATGGTTGTAAGTTCCCCTTCATCTAGATTGTTGTCATGGTTTGAGTCTATTGTATTCCAATTTGCGGCAGTGAGGTCTGTTGTAGAATTTAAAGTTACGTTTATGTAAAAATTACAATTACAACTTGCGGCAATTTTGCTAAAAATTAGATTTGTCCAAGATATGTCCTGATTTATTTGCTGAGCTGTTGTATTGCTGTTTGGGAAAGTGAAAACGTCTACGCAAAGTTCTTTTGTTCCTTTTATGTTGAACCACCATTTTGTAATGCCATCTAATGCTGAATTAATGGCGCTTGTCGTTGTGTCTACTATGGCGGTGCCTGTTTCTACTGCGAGGTCTTTTGCGGCGCTAATTGCGGACTCAGCGGTCTCTACGGATTCGCCGATTAATCCTGCGAATTTTGCATAATAACTTTGCTCTTCTCCTTCTGTGTTTTTTAATACGATGTCGTCTACTCTGATTGTGCCTTCGCCTGCGCCGATGACGTCGAAAAACAATTGTCCAATCGGGATGTTTTGCGCGAGGTCTTTGCTAGGCTCTGAATTTGTTTGGCTTAAATAAATAATTCCGTTTACTCGATCTACTTCATATATTGGCGAAGAAAATGCATCTGTGGTGTCTAAGTCTTCTATACTTAAAAGGCTTAATTTTGCTGAATCATAATATATTGTGAAATTATATGCCCCGAGGCTTCCATATTTGCTTGGGAAATATACGTACATCGGTGCGGAGATGGTTTGTTCGTTTGTTTTGTTTATGCCCTTTGGCATGTTTATTCCGAGAGGTAGGAAATATATTCCTGTTGAGATTGTCGTAAGAATTGCCGCGGATTTTTTGTCTCTGATGGAAACTTCCGCCATTCCCCAGTCTGATGCGGTTAATTCGACTGTGAAGATTCCTTTGTTGTCGTGCGTTACTGACAGAGTTCCGAATGTTGTTATGGCGTCTAGGGTATTGTTTGCTGAAGAATAAAGGAGGGTGTTGTTGTATTTGTCTTTTGATGCGACTTTTATGAAAGCTTTGTTTCTGTTTTCGTTTTGGTATGGCTGTAAAATTTCGATTACTTCCACGTGGTCGAGTGAGCCTGGAGTTGCGGTGAAGGTTGTTGTTGAGGATGAATTTCCTTTCGTATCTTCGACGTGAACTGTGAAATCTTGTGCCAGTTTTGTGTTGAATGTTGCGACGTACACTCCAGTGGATGTTTCCATCATTTCTAGTTCTTCGTGATAGTCTATTCCTCCACCGATATTTGCGGAAAGGGTTTTATCGCTTAATTTATCTCCGTTTTCGCCAAAAGCTTTTGCTGTGATTTCTAGAGTTGATGATCCGTTTGCGAGGATTGAAGTTTTGTTTAGGGAGAGATTTATGTCTGCGAAATTTGAAACGACTGTGTTGCTGTCCGAATCGTCATTTGAGTCGGTTGTGTCGTCATTTGCTTGAGTTGGTTTTTCAGGTTCTACATAACAAAGTAGTGAATCGAAGTCTGTTTTCTTTTTGTTTGCCGGGTTGTTCCAGCAGGTCACTTTGAACTCTTTTCTTAAGGTGGCCGTGAGTTCTTCAAGGTCTGTGTCTTGCGATTTTGTGTAGCATAGGACTTTTCCGAAGCCATTGATGTTTGCATTTTTTACAAAGTTTTCTGAGAGATCTTCGTTTGTGTAATCTTTTAGAATGTCTTCGACGTCTTTTGTGAATTCTCCGGAGTCTGAATAATAGCAATAACGGTTGCTGAAATATTCATCTGTGAGATATTCGAAAACTCCGTTTTTTCTGAATTTGCCGTTTTTAGAAAACGCGCCTTCTTCCCCGAATGGGCCGCCAGGGCCGAAAATTCCGTCAGGGCCGAGAGGGCCGTCCAATGGAATTCCATATTTGTCGAATAATTTGTCGGTGTTTTTTTCGTCGTAAGATTTTAGGTTAAAATCTTTTATCGTTTTATTCCTGAATATTATTTCTGCGATATCTCCGCGATTCATAAGGTCTTCTATGTTTTTGCCTGTTGTGATTTTTTTGTCCTCTGCGAAGTTTAGATATGGCTTGTACCAGTCTTCATCTTTGTTTTTTTGAATGCTCCAGTCCATTACTTCTCCGATCATTTTTAGGGCTTCCGCTTCGTTTATTGTTTCTTCCGGCTTGAATGTTCCGTCCGGATAACCGTTTATGAAACCTTCTTCTTTGGCTTGGCACACGTAGGTTTCGTACCATTCATCAGATATTATGTCGGGGAAACATGAATTATAATTTTTGTGATTTGCGTTGCCGGAGCTTTCCATTATCAATTTCAAAAATTCTGCGCGATTGATTTCTTTTTCAGGTTTGTATTCTTTTGTGTTTTTTTCCGTGTTGTCGTATCCGTTGATTACATTTGTGTTGTATAAAAAGTATATCGCGTCGAAATTGTCGTCGGTTTTTGATACGTCGCTAAACATTAAGTTGTTGAAGGCATTTTCTTTTGTGGCTGTTGTCGAGGCGGTTTTTGCCTGTACGGAGCCTAAAGATGTGTATACCAAAACGATCAACAATGAAATGTTGATAAATTTTTTGAAATTTTTCATAAGAATGAGTTAGAGATTATTTATTATTTTATATGGAGTTGGTGGATTTCGCAAATGAAGAGTGTTTTGGCAGATATAAGAAATGAAGAAGCTAGGAAGAATGGAGGGTCTGGGTCTTTTAGGGATGAGGCAAGGGATCGTAGTCGATATATGGAAAGTGAGGTTAAAAGAATTTCTGGCGAAAGGTTTGCTGAAACTGGAAAAGAGCAACAGTGTGCGCTTTTTGTGGGGAATATGCATTTGGAGGATTTTTCGGATAGGAGGTTTAGGAAAGCGAAAGCGCCTGTGCGGACGCTTGAAGTTGATGTGAATCAGGCGGATGAAGACTAGGAAGTTTTCAATGGTAATCCATCTTTGAATCTTGGATTTTGTGTGCTTGTGTTATTGCTTCTTCGGGGGTTATTTCTCCTGCGCGTAGTCTTTGGATAAGAGCATCAAGTAGTGGAATTTCGGCATCGTTCCCGCCCATCAGATAGATGTTTTGGCGAAGTTCCATGATTGTTTGATATGCTGCGTTGATGGCAGATTCGTTTTCTTGTGGGCTGTTTGATGGATCTTGTTGCATGGTTTTTATTATGTTTGAGGCACGCTACCTCTCCATTTTATGGCGGAGGGAGGGGGATTCGAACCCCCGATCCGCTTTTGACGGATGCCGCCTTTCCAAGACGGTGCACTCGACCACTATGCGACCCCTCCTTGTTTATAAGCTCACTTCGGCTACGCGGTGGCAGAGCCACACGCTTGCCTTGTTGCGCGCTCGCGCCGTGCGCTCGCTTTATA
>PFOM01000010.1 GCA_002792535.1 Candidatus Peregrinibacteria bacterium CG_4_10_14_0_2_um_filter_38_24
CACTCATTCCCGCTAACTTTTTTGCAAATTCAAAGATTGAAAAAAAACCTTTCTTTTCATATAATTTGCGCTTGAAGACTTCCGGCAAAAGTCCCGCGAATCGTTGTCGCCAGATTCTTGCTCGCTCGCCGTAGGTTTTGCAGAGATTGTATAAATTTTCGTCAGGCATTAGGGCTATTTTTGACACCGGTGTATTTTGATTATTCATAGGATGAGTTTTTTAAAAGATATTTAATGCTCGAATAATAGCAGGTGTAAGCCAAAAATTCAACTTTTTCGACTAGCGAATTCTTAAAATGTGGCGTGTAGTAAAACTCGAGTTTTCGGCTTGTGGTAGCGGGGAAACGGCGTTGACAATGCAGGGAATTATTACATGGAATGTGGTGATGAAGTTCGCATTTTCGGCTTAAGTAAGCGAGGAAACATGGTTGCGGGAGAAGATGAGTGTGAATATCATTAAGATTGCTTAGTGATGCCCATTTTACGAAAAAGCCTCACTTCTTCATTCCGATCCATGATTTATTTGATTAGTGATGCCCGTGTGAAGCCGGGGCTTCGCCTCTGCGCTATGCTATACAAAATTTAATGCCCGTGTGAAGCCGGTGCTTTGCCTGCTCGCTCTGCCCGGCGACGAGCTTTTTCAGGTGCAGGAGTGTAGCCCATTCCCAATAACTCCGCGTGCTGAACTATGTTTAGCATTTGTGCTTGCCCATCACTTTCTGTGACTCTGCTTAAGACTTTTCCGAATTTTTGATAAGCATAATTTTTTCTGTCTTGTTTTTTCTTTTCCTCCGGATCACTCATGTCTCCCACTTGAAGGTCTTGAATATCGCTTAAAATTGATATCAGCTCCGAATCCCCATAGGCGTAGACTATTTGTTTCACTATCTTGTTCATCTGTCCTATGAATAATATTGGTGGCTCCGTTGAACATATTGTTGAGCTGCCCAAGGTCTTGTCCCCCATTCTCTGATATGAGTCACGTGATGAATCCGCTTGTTTTTCAAATTTATTTGTCATTATCCCTTCAAAAAGAACATATGATTTTATCGCTTCCGCAAGTTTGTCATTGTATCCATGATGGCTTAAGGATTTCATATATTGGCTGAATCCCGGGAATGCATTCGCGTATCCTTCGATTGTGGCTCCTTTTCTTCCTCCAACGTTTGTTTTACAAATATCTTTCAAAACATCTTCCGTGGCCGGAGGTATATATGCATATAGATCATCATGGTCCACGTTTTCGATAGCTCGTGCCACTTTATTGATACGGTCTTGAGTCTTATCGCTTGGAATAGCATGTTCCCACATAAAATCGTTTACGGCGTTGGTAGGGTGACAGTTATGTTTATCGTATTTACCGTCTATTTCGTTAAACCAGCGAGACCATCTTGCGTAATCTTCAAAAGTAAATCTCGAGCTTTCTTTCCCATCCGGCGGACGAGGCACTATTGCGCACATATATTCCATCAATGGAAATCTTGTAAGCATTTCTCCTTGGACGTGAGCCATTCTATCCAGAGTCAAAATTGTTTCTCCTTTCCCATTTTTTGACGCGACTCCTTCTACGAGATAATAGATTTTGTCTTCCATATCCGCTTTTCCCGCTTCTATGGCATGCAGTAGCAATCCTTCATATTCCATGGGGTCCACGAAATGTCCTTCTTTATGGTGATGCAAAAGGTTTGCAAGTTTTCTGGCATGACCTCCGTCAACTCCTTCCAACTCTTTACCTTCCGCGTAGAAGTTCTTTGCACATGAATCATAATGATTTTTATTTCCCGAGTACCATTCTCCAAAATATCCGTCTCCCCAAATCGAGTTGATAGCTCCTTCCATGAAATCGTATCCCGTTCTGTCATCTGAAACACTAACATGCGTGTATGGATTGTTTTCGTTCGGTGATTTTGGCAGGGGGATTTCTTTTCCATGTTTTACGAATTTATTTGTATTTTTCCAAAGTGCCACATCGTGCCAGTTCATCATTCCTTTTTCCGTGAGAACTATGATACAGGCTTTGAATTCTTCTTTATTTGATGTGATTCTGAGCCTTTCTTTGATAGTTATGATACCTTTTTTCTCAAGGGCTTCCTTGAAATGGCTTGTCTGCTCATTGTTCGCCGCCTGAGAAATCTGTTGCATTTCGGAGCCGAAGAACGGAAGATCTTTACCGACAATTCCGTATCTGTTTTTTTGTCTTTGTTCAAATCTTCGGTCGTAATATTGGTACCCTGTCTTTCCCATTTGCCATAGGTCGTCCAGACTCAAAAATCTTGTATTATTCCATAAGGTTCTGACGAAAGATTGTGAGTCTCCGTGTAGAGGTAGTCCTGTTTGGTATGCTTCTTCATACGTAGCGGCTTCGGTGTAAAATTTTTGTTTTTTCGTCTCGTGGGAGTCTGCTTCTTCGCCACCTTTTTCTTCCGGGTGATGTGGTTTTTCTGTGGGAATATGTGATTCCTGCTCGAGTCCAAAAGGATCTTCTTCCTCAAAATCCGGATGTTCTTCCGCGTGGTGACCGTTTAGGACCGCATCTTTGTCCGCAAGTTCCATGAAGGCTGAAGGAGAAAATTCGCGTCGTATTATTCGCTGTTTTTCTAAAGGCAAATCGGGGCCCGCCGCACGTAGCATTTCTACCGGAATTCCCGATAGGCCCGTGAGATTTGCGGCATTTGCCGCTGTTTCAGCATATGAGATTTCAAATAAATGTTGTCCCGGATTTTTTGGATTCGGTTTCACTGTAAGCGTTGCGTCGAGAACTCTTCGTCCTCCGGCCGCTTCGTCATAGAATTCTATAGGTTCAGTCTTTCCAAGATTTGGGATTTTCACCGAACCACTTGTCGCAAGTGGGGCCGCAAAAAGTTGCTCCGCCCTCTTTCTGCTTACTTCTGTTGCAGGTTTTCCTGTAAGGCTTATCGCCACGCTTTCGTTCATTGCAAGGTCACTTTCTCTCCTTGCTTTAGCCATTTTATCGACCACTGTTTGGACATCTCCATCTGATATTTCTCGATTATATCCGTGTTTTTTTACAAGTCTCGCAAATTCTCCGAGTGAGAATTCTTTTTGGATTCTATCAAAATAAAGGGCTGGATCAACTGAATCAGAAAGCCATTCTTTTGGGATGTTTGTGGCATTGCGGTCGAGTATAATCACAGGTTCTTGGCCTGATGTATCTATTTTTTCAATTCTAAATTCTCTGTCTTCGTAGACTTTTTCCCCGTCTTCGCTTATGGCTGTCACAACTTTTGTTCTATAAACTTGGCCTTCTCTCACTTCACTATATCTTGTATTTCTTGCAATTTCTTTATTTAAGTCGGCGAGATTTTTTATGTCCTGATGTATTGCAAGTGCATTAACCAAGTTACAAAATTGTGTTAATCCTACAATTTCCGGGTTTCCTCTTTCGTCGATATACTCAATATTTAATTCTCCGGCAAATTCAGAGGATTTATCATCTTTTTCCTGAGTAAAATAAGCTCGAGTTACTTTGAGTTTGCCTTTAACAACATTTGCTTTTCCTGTTTTGGGATCCACATTTGGTTCTGCTGTTTCGATGGTTTTTCCTTCGATAATAAGATCTCGAATGTTTTCAAGATCGATTCCGGTTTCTCCAGCTAATTTTCTTTCGATAGCTTCGTGCCTTTCTCCGGCTTTTCTCAAGTAATCAATATATTGTTTTCGGTATGGCAATCTTTCAAATTCCAAGCGATCTATTTCTGTGTCGAGTTTTTCCGTTGACTCGCCTTTTGCATGATTTTCATTTGATTGTGCCATCAGGTCGTACATCTTGGTTTCTATCGCTTCAAGATTTTCCATGAGTCCTTCCGGCGGACGATCGATTTTCCATAATCCTTTGTCGTTTACTTCTGATATTTCCGAGGCTGTTTCCACTTTTGCGTGAACTTCACCTTTTTGTGCTTCACCTTCTTTTTCCAGTCCCATCTTTTCCGCTTGTTCTTCCAATCTGAATTCTTCCAATTTTGCGAGCGATGCCATTTCAGATCTCTCTGAAAGTGGTGAACCTGTCGCAAGAGTTTTCAAAAGTTCTGTCGCATATTCTCTTTCTTTTTTTCCCGGAAATATTTTTTCTTTTCCTTCCGCGAGGATTTTCCCTTCTTTTTCCGGAATCTCAATCGCTTCCAAAAACCTCATCGCACATCTCCCATGATTTGGAAATTTGCCACCTGCGAGAGCAGTCATAAAGTGATTGTAGGGGTCTTCTTTCATTTTGTTTTTGTCTTTCAATGTCTCGAGAAGTTCCATTCTTTCGTCACGAGTAAGATCCAACTCGCCGTTCTCAAGTTTTTGTGCAATTTTTGTGGAATCTGAAAATTCCGCAGATTTACCATCGGCGGCTTTCATCTCATCGAGAATGCGCTGTTCTTCAGCTCGTTCTACGGCTTCGTTTGTGTTTCCTGTTTGTGGATCTTGTTTTGTAGTCATTGTTTATATTTTATACCGATCAGGCAGTTGCGCTAGGGGGATTTGGATTTTCAGGGCTTTGTTCGTTTGGTTTATTAGGTGGTTGTGGTGCGGCGCTTGCTATGCTTGTGCTTGGTGTTACGCCCGGTGTGGCGGCCTGTGGCTTAT
>PFOM01000009.1 GCA_002792535.1 Candidatus Peregrinibacteria bacterium CG_4_10_14_0_2_um_filter_38_24
TCAACAATTGCACTCATACTTGAATCGGATTTTAAAAAAAAATGCTTCGCTCCAAGCCGAATAGCTGTTTTTTTATCTACTTTTTCCCCAAGATTTGAAAGCACAATAACAGGAATTTTCTTTAATTCTTCATGCTTTTGTAATTCATCCAACACTTCAAATCCATTTTTATTAGGCATGATAAGGTCCAACAAAATCACATCAGGAGGGTTAGCTTTTATTGAAGAAAGAGCTTCGTCTCAATCAAAAACAGGAGTTACAATATATCCAGCATTTCCCAAATCTCTAGTCAAATTATGAGCTTAAATAAAACGAGATTTGACAAGCGGTTAGATTTAATGTTAAGTTACCTTTAGCAAAAGACTAAAAGTCCTTTGTATCTAATATTTTAACGTAAACACTATGGTCGGAACGATCAAAAAGATTACTGACAAAGGCTTCGGCTTTATCACAGGCGAAGGTCTTGAGAAAGATTTATTCTTTCACAGTAATTCTTTAGTTGGAGTAACATTCAACGAGCTTCAGGAAGGTGACGCAGTCACTTTCGAAACAGAAGAGTCTCCAAAAGGACTTAACGCTGTTAATGTTCAACGTGCTTAAAGTTGAATGGGCACTTAAAAACGCCAATTGAAAAGCCATTACCGTAAAAAGTAGTGGCTTTTTTGTAACATCTTTCCTCATTGACATAACAGTATTTTTCATGTAGTTTAATCGTCTAAGTAATTAAATACAAAATTAGATGATCTCTCAGACAGAAACAAAAAAAGAAGAAAACGCAGTAAACCTGCCGGAAGCAAAATTTTCAGATATGAAAATAAATCCGAAAATTCTAAAGAAACTTGAAGAATTAAAATTCACAGTTCCTACACCTATTCAGCTACAAACAATTCCGGTCGGACTCGAAGGAGGCGATTTGATTGGTATTGCTCAAACAGGAACAGGTAAGACTTTGGCTTTTGGAATCCCGATTATTCAAAAAATAATGGACGAAAAACAGCTAGCTCTTATAGTGCTTCCAACTCGTGAACTTGCTTTGCAGGTTGATGAGGTTTTCCAAAAGGTTGGAAGATCTCTTGGCATAACCACTGCAGTTTTGATTGGAGGAGCGGCATTTGGCCCTCAAATGGCGGCGATTCGAAGACATCCACAAGTTATCATCGGAACACCGGGTAGAATTATCGATCACCTTGAAAAGAGACATATCAAACTTCACGCATGTAGAATCCTTGTTTTGGATGAAGCGGATAGAATGTTGGACATGGGTTTTGCTCCTCAAATAAAGGAAATTTTGAAAGAAATGGAAGCTTCGAAAGATCGCCAAACATTGCTGTTTTCAGCAACAATGCCTGACTATATTGCGGCAATTGCAACAAAATATATGAAAACACCTTTGCGCGTGGAAGTCGCTCGTGCCGGATCAGTCGCAGAAAACATCGAACAAGAAATATATTTCGTAAAAAAAGATCAGAAATTAAGATTACTTGAGAAACTTTTGCAAGAGCACACAGGCTCAGTTTTGGTTTTCTCAAGAACAAAATACGGTGCTCAAAAAATATGCAAAGAGTTGGAAATGAGTGGTTATACAGCCGCAGAAATTCACTCAAACAGATCTTTGATGCAGAGAAGACAAGCTTTGGATGGATTTAAAGCGGGAAAATATCGTGTGCTTGTAGCGACTGACATTGCATCAAGAGGAATCGACGTAACAGGAATTCAATTGATCGTAAATTTTGACCTGCCTGAAAGTCCTGAAGATTATGTACACAGAATCGGTAGAACGGGAAGAGCAGGCCAAAAAGGTCGTGCAATCTCAATCGCAACTTCAGATCAACAACACAAAATTTACCGAATCGAAATGCTTACAAAGACGAAAATGAAAGTTTTCGGAGAGGCAAAAGACCTACCAAGAGCATCACAAGGAAGATCACATCCTTCAGAACAAAGACATTTCTTCAAAAAAAGACAATTTAGACGTGGATCAGGAGGTGCAAACAGAGGAAGAGGGGGAGCACCGGGAGGAAGATAAAGAAATTTCCCAATTTCGCCATTGTTAAAATGGCGTTTTTGTGCTAAAATACACAGATAAAAATAAAAACAAAAAATGCAAATTGCAGAAGAGGCTCTAAAAAAAGTTTTAATTGAAAAAGATCTTCTAAAGGAAGAAAAAATTGAGCTTTTAAAAAAACAGGCAAAAACCGAAGGTAAAACTTTGATAGATTTGATGTTTGAAAAGGAAGTGATTTCAGATCTAGAACTTGGCAAAATTATAGCTGAAATAAACGGAGTTCCATTCATAAAGCTATCGGATATAAATATCGTGGAAACATTGTTGAAGATCGTACCTTACGCAGTAGCTTCGCATCAATTGGTCATGCCTTTCAAGGAAACTCCGGGGCAGATACATATCGCGATGTACGAGCCTGAAAACAAGGAAATGATAAACTTCCTTGAGCAAAAAACAGGACAAAAAATTGTTCCGTATTTTGCCACAAAAAAAGACATTAAAGCCTCGCTAAAAATCTACAATAGCGATATAAATAAAAAATTTAACGATCTCCTTCAAAGAGTTCTTGCTGATCCTTCAAAAATCGAATCGCTAAAAGATGCGGCCAAAATTTTGGATACCGTAATTCTTTTTGCATATCAAAATAATTCTTCAGATATTCATATCGAACCGCAAAAAACGGGACTACTCGTCAGATACAGAATCGACGGACTTTTACACACGATTACAGAGCTTCCACATGCAGTGGAAGAGCTTTTGATCGCCAGAATAAAAGTTCTCGCGGGAATGAGGACGGACGAACATAGATCTCCGCAAGACGGACGTTTTAAAATCGATTTGGACGGAAACGAAATCACACTCCGTGTATCGATTTTACCGGTTTACGAAGGAGAAAAAATCGTACTCAGATTGCTAAGTTCACAAAAACAGGAACTGAATCTCGATGTACTTGGATACACTCCAAAAAATCTTGCAATTATCAAGGCAAATATCGCAAAAACGCATGGAATGTTGCTTGTGACAGGACCGACAGGTTCAGGTAAAACAACAACACTTTATTCGATTTTAAAACTTCTAAATTCACCTGAAGTAAATATTTCAACAATCGAAGATCCGATCGAGTACAGACTCGAAGGAGTTAACCAAATTCAGGTTAATGCAAAAACAGATCTTACCTTCGCGAACGGACTTCGTTCTATTTTGAGACAAGATCCGGACATCGTGATGGTCGGAGAGATTCGTGATGAAGAAACAGCCGGCATCGCGATAAACGCGGCGTTAACGGGACATCTCGTGCTCGCAACTTTACATACGAATGATGCCGCAACAACTCTTCCACGTTTGTTGGAAATGGGCGTCGAAGGATTTTTGGTCGCGGCGACAACAAACGCAATCATCGCACAAAGGTTGGTCAGAAAAATTTGTGCGCACTGTAAAGAAGAATACAAAGTTACAAGACAAGTCCTGAAAGACATGAGTACAAGCGCAAGAATCAAATACGACATCTTGGAAGTTTTCGACAAAGTGGTGCAAGAAAATCCGGAATTGTCAGTTAAAAAAACACCGGAAGAATTTATTTTAACAAAAGGAAAAGGATGCGACCATTGTGGTCATACAGGTTTCGCAGGACGACTCGCCATAGCAGAAGCAATAGACATAACAGAAGGTGTCAAAGAATTAATTTTAAACAAAGGAAACGCAACTCAAATCGAGCAACTTGCCTACAAAGAAGGCATGATTCCGATGTTTATCGATGGAATGATAAAAGTCGTGAGAGGAACCACAACTATCGAAGAAGTACTTCGCGTAATGAGAGAATGATAATTCAACAACAATATGCCAAAATTTGAATACGTATTAACGACGAATGGAGGGAAACACGAAGACGGTGAAATCTTCGCTCAAGATAGAGAAACTGCCATAAGAAAGCTACAAACGGCGGATAAAATCATCTTGTCGTGCAATGAAATAACAAAAGGAAAACACGAATGGTTTTGGGAAAAACCAAGTCTTTCTTCAGAAGATCTTTTGATGTTTACAAAATATCTCGCGGCAATGATTACAGCGGGAATTACAATCGCAGAAGCGTTTGATATAATAATAAGCCAAACAAAAGATGCCGGATCAAAAAAGATGTTTGAAAATATCACGACGGCAATGAGAAACGGACAAACAATGTCGAAAAGCTTGGCATTATATCCGGATGTTTTTTCCGAAATTTACGTGAATATGATCGGGATTGGAGAAGAAAGCGGAACGCTTGAACAAGCCTTAACCGGTCTTGAAACCCAGCTCGAAAAAGATGCAGACCTAAGAAGTAAAATTAAGGCCGCATTTATCTATCCGATAATAATTTTAATCGTCACACTTTTGATGGCATTTGGTATCGTAATTTTTATTATGCCAAAAGTTATGAAAATTTTTACGACATTCAAAGTGGATTTACCTCTCCCAACGAGAATTTTAATTTGGGGAACAAACAATGTTTGGCTTATTCTTGCCACAACAATCGTTGCAGTGATAACAATGATTTTCTTGTTCAAATTTAAATTCATCAAGAAATTATGGAACAAACTTTCACTGCATTTTCCGATATTTGGAAATATTTTGATAAAAACTTACTTGGCAAGATTTTCGAGAACACTCCATTCTCTTTTGCAAAGTGGAATAGTAATGACGAAAGCTCTTCAAATTTCATCTGAAACAATCGGAAGCGAAACATACAAAGACATAATTATTGAATCAAAACAAAAAGTCGAACAAGGTGGTTCGCTATCAAGCAGTTTAGAATCTCATCCAAAATATTTTCCGACAATTATGGCTAAAATGTTGATGGTGGGGGAGAAAACGGGAAGTATGGAAAAAGCAGTCGGCCACTTGGCAAATTTATATGAAAAAGAAGTGGACAATATCACGAAGAATTTATCAGTCTTACTTGAACCTTTACTCCTTATTTTTATGGCGACAATAGTGGGAGGACTCGCGATTTCCATCATCATGCCGATTTATCAATTGCCTAATTTGATTTCGAAATAACATGAAAAATATTTTAAAAAAATTAGGGGGAAACGAAAAAGGATTTAGCCTGACGGAAATAACTATAGTCCTGATAATTCTTGCAATCGGATTCGGTTTTTCAGTTTTATATACGCAAACAATCCAAGTGCAATCCGACTTAAAATCAATCTCTTCAAATTTTGTAGGATTAGCCAGGACCGCACAGAGCAACGCAAACTCAGGCAAGCAAGGCGTCGGGACAGGGGTTCATTTGGACACAAAAGAATATGTGCTTTTCGAGGGCGGAGTTTACGACCCGAATGCTCCGACAAATTACACGGTGGAAATGCCTTCAACAATTGACATTCAAAATATAAATCTAAACGGAGGAGGAAGTGAGGTGATTTTTCTATCTCCAAAAGGAGAGACAAACACTCACGGGACATTCTCGTTTTTCTCTTCGCAAAACAACAAATCTATACCAATAACAATCACAAACATTGGGTCTATCCAATATTAAAAAAGCAGGAATCTCGATCGTCGAAGTGGTCCTTGCGGCCGGAATTTTCGCAATATTTTCGACTTCTATTTTCTATTTGTCCGCAGATTCTTTACAAGGTTCTGAAAAAATTGAAGAAAACAATAAAGCAATTTTATATGCACAGGAAGGAATCGAAGCGACAAGACAAATGAGAGACAAAAATTATCTATTACTTGAACCGGGAGACCACGGACTTAATCTGACAAACGACACATGGTCATTTATTCAAGCGCCGGAAGATATAGACGGCTACTATAGCAGAACAATTTTCATTAGTGACGTTTTCAGAGACGGAAATGGGAATATATCGGATTCAGGAACCTTAGATCCGGATATCAAAGAAATTACTTCCAAAATAGAATGGCTATACAGAGGCATTCTCCCAAGATCTTTTGAGTTAACGACATATCTCGCGGATTGGAGGGGAAATGACATTATCCAGACAGATTGCACGGAATTTAATAGCGGAACTCTTACGGATACGGAAACAATTTCAACTCTCGCTCCACCGGAAGATAATTGCGCTATCAAGCTTTCCATAGAAGAATCTCAAAGCGAATTTTTAGTTTCGGCGGACGTAGGAGAACATGGAAATGACGTAGTAGTCGATGGAAATTACGCATACGTCTCGACCGAAAAAACGAATGGAGGTCTTGCAGTAGTGGATATTACAAATAGACAAGCCCCAGTCGTAGTAACTGCAATCGATATTGGAGCAAAAGGTAATTCGGTCACAAAGATTGGAAATTATGTATATGTCGGCACAGGAAAGAGCTCAGGAGGATTGGCGGTAATAAACGCAACAACTCCGGCCAGCGCAACATTACTAACAACAAAAAACATTGGAGGAGAGGGGATATCGATAGCATCCAGTGGCAATTATCTGTACATGGGAATAGACGGAAGTAGTCCAAAATTTGTTGTATTAGACGTTTCAAATCCGGCATCTCCATCAATATTATCTTCTTCAAATTCTCCAGGGAATATCTACGGAATAGAAATTACAGGAGGATACGCATATGTCGGAATGGATTATGATTGGCAGGGCTTTAGAATTTACAATATTTCAAATTCCGCCTCTCCGACAGTTGTTTCAAATCTTGGATTAAACGAAGAGGTTAATGTGGTGAAAGTCCAAGGTCCTTACGCATTTTTGGGAACGGAAGCAAATTCTTTTTACGTAATAGATGTTTCAAATCCGGCATTACCGTCAGTAACAAAAAAAATAACCACAGCCGCGGAAATCCAAGGCATTACGATTCAGGGAGATTATGCCTACGTGGCAATGAACACCAATAGTCAAAATTTATCAGCTATAAATATCTCAACACCGGCAAACCCATACGTAGTTTACACAAAAGATTTGGGAGGCAAGGGTAGTGGAATAACAAGCGATGCAAATTATATTTATGAAACAATCATCGTAAACAACAAAGGCTTGGTTATCAATGGAACAACGGTTCTTGAAACGTTGCCTGCAGGGGATTATGTCTCCACGCCTTTCGACACCGGAAGTTCAGATCCAAGATATAATTATTTGAAATGGGCGGCGGAAGCGACAATAGGATCCACAGTAAAATTACAAATAAGAACCGCAGACACAGAGGTCGGATTAGCTGACGCTATGTGGGTCGGTAGCGACGGGAATAATGGGACCTATTACGAAAATTCCGGCATGCAAATCACAGTTTCGCCGAGTGCATCGGGAACAAGATATATTCAGTTTAAGATACAAATTATGTCAGACGGAGTAAACACACCATTCGTAGAATCAGTAACTATCAACTACAATCCATGAGAAAAATAACCTCACAAAAAGGATTCACATTGATAGAAATAGTAGCTTATTTTGCAATAACAAGCGTGTTCCTATTTGCAATCTCGGTATTTGCATTGCAAATAATAGATGCATCAAGGCTTTCTGAAAACATGAATGAAATTCAATACAGTGACACATTTTCAACAAGCAAATTTATTGAAAAAATTCATAGTGCTCTGAGTGTAGATACAGGCAATAGTGTCTTTGACAACGACACAGGGAAATTAGCTTTAAACGGATCTCCAAACATATTGTTCTATTTAGAGAATTCAAATATTTATATCAAAGAAGAAAACGAAACTCCGATAAAATTAAATGCCAACGCAACAAATGTAACAAAGTTAAGATTTCACCAAATTACTGCGGCAAAAACACCGACACAAATTGTCATAGATGGGGAAATTAATACAATGTCGAACATATCAAATTTGTCACACACTTATCCATTTCACTTATCAGTATCACTACGAAAATGAAGAATTTACTAAAAACACAAAGAGGTTCTATCGCACTGATAAGCATGTTAATCATCTCAGCATTCGTGCTACTTTTAGCGGTAGGAATGGCGGAAAATAGCATTTCCACCGGTTATCAAAACGTTAATAGTTCTCTAAATGAATATTCAAATAACTATGCCGAAGGATGTTTTGAGGAAGCCATTCATAGGATTGAATCAGATATTAATTTTAGTGGATATACGTTCAATTTTACAGATGGAACTTGTATAATAAGTGTAAGTGGAGCAAATCCAAAAACAATAGACGTAACATTGAATTATTTAGATTATTCTCAAACGTTCAGGGGAATTGTAAATATTACTCAAGTTGGGCATGCAACAAATGCAACCCTTTCTACTTGGACAGAAATCTAATATAATAAAAACCGATGTCATTCTTCTCAAAAAAAATTATAGGATTAGACTTCCATGACTACTACGCTCAAGTGGTGGAAATGGAAGCATCGGGGGATGGAAATTCATTATTGGCTTTTAATAGAGTAGTAATCCCACCTCAAGTAATCAGAGACGGAGAAATTGTTAATCAAGAAGAATTAAAAAATATAATTACTACGCTTCTTGAAACAGCAAATCCAAAAGCAATAAAAGTAAAAAACGTGATTTGCAGTTTTCCCGAAAGAAAAGTTTTTACACATATTTTTAAATTTCCGGTAGAACTAAACCCAAAAGAAATTGAAAAAGCACTACCGTTTGAAGCTGAAAATGTAATCCCTTTTCTTGTTAAAGACATTTATTGGGATTTTAGAATTTTGCACAAGGATCCGCCAAAAACACCGCATGCTTCACAGTATGTTTTATTCGCAAGTGTCCAAAAACAAGTGGCAGATAGCTACGTAAAATTACTCACTTCAGTTGGACTAAATCCTTATGCTTTCACAATACATGCGGAATGCGTGGAAAATGCACTTAAAAGTCAGATTGAAAGAATGCCTTCATCGTTGGTAATAGACATAGGATATCTTGCAACGACATATTCAGTATTCAATAAATCGGAACTCAAAAATGTCTTCACATCTATGGAAAGTGGAAAAGGCCTTGTGAAAGAATTGGCTGAACAATCACAATTGCAGGAATTTGAAATCATTAATCAAAAAGAAAAAAATAATTTTGATCCGTCATTCACTCCTCAAATAGAAAAATTTGAAAATAAAATTTTTGAAGAAACAAAAGTAATAATTAAAGATATTGACGTTAAAACGATATTCCTTACAGGAGAATTTTTAAACCTTTCAGGTTTTTATGATAACGCCAAAAAAGTGTTCCCTGATAAAGAAATTTTGCCGGGTGATCCACGTTTGGGAATAAAAGTGGACTCAGATAAATTTACCCCATTGGACAAAAACAAAGGCGCATTCCCGTATTCAGTCTACTTCTCGACAGCCATGGGATTGGCGGTAAAAGGGCTAAACGCAAAGGACACAGGCATCAACTTATTGCCCGACTATCTCAAAGCTTCTTTCGCTTCCAAAAAATTATCACTATTGTTGGTTTTAACATCAATATCTTTAGCAATAGTTTCTTTAGTTCTAAGTACACTTGTCATTTTGAAACATCAGGAATTTTCTTTTCAAAGAGTCGATTCGGAAGGGGAAAAAAGCTCTCTACAGCAATTAATTTACGGAACAAGATATCAAGAAATCAAAAGAGCAATAACGGATTTTAATGCAGAAGTGACAGCATTAACTACGATTCAAAGTTCTTTATTTTCACTACCTGAATTATTAAAAAACATAGTCAGTTCAATCCCAAAAGGAGCCACAATATCTTCTCTTGGATTCAACAACCAGGATTTGACCGTGAATATCAGTGGAATCGCAAACACAAGAGAAACCCTATTGAATACAAGAAAAAAACTGGAAGAGGCTCCGTATGTAGAAAAAGTCATTGCGCCTCTATCGAATTTTGACGAAAAAGAAAACATCTCATTCATATTAAAACTAGAATTAAAATTTAACGAATTAAAGCCTTATGCTTGGAATGGAATCCCAAAATAGGATAGACGATCCGAGAGAATCGGAAGATTACGGAGATGCCACCACTCAGCCGGTAAAAATATCATCACCGGAGGACAACTCTCACGACGAAGGCACCGGAACTTTGGCGAAAAGAATCATACATATATGTTTGATATTTGTAATCCTTGGTTTCTTTGGTACGTCCATCATCGGGATGTCTTCGTTAAGTATAAAAACTGACATAAGCGAGAATAAATCTTTTATTAAAGTCGCGGAAGAAATGCGTCCAAACTTTGAAGATAGCTTATTACTTTACACAGGAAATACTCAAAAAGTTATAGACTTTTTATTGAAATTACGACCTCAAACGGAAGAGGAATTTATCACATTTATCACCACATTGGAACGTCTCGGAAAAGAACTTTCTCTAAATCTGGATATCAGGACTATTGACGAGAAAGATCAGCAACCCGACACGAAAAAATCAACAGATGAAGGCGTCACTTATAATATTAATTTTTACGGAAGTCTAAAAGATATGCAATCTTTCATAACTGAACTTGATAAAATTCCTTATTACATAAAAATTTCAAACATAAAATATCAAAATCTATCACTTAAAGATGGGGCGCAAGACAAGAAATTAGATGGACTTACAAATATCTCGATAGAACTTCAATTATTCACAAAAAAAAGAAATGCAAATCAATGAATATAAAAAATACAGTCTTTTAATATCAGTTGCTGTATGCGGAATATTGACGATAGCCTCCGTTGCATTTTTTCTGTTTTTATATGTGTCATGGGGAAACACGGATGACAAAATAACTCCGGAAGTTATAGAGATTAGGTTGCCCGTAATGAACTGGTCGCAATATTCAATCTTGTCAAAAAAGTACGAGAATGGTATCCTAAAGAACGATATTAAAAAATAACCTATCTTTTCCTATGAAAAAGATCCTCAACAGGAAGGGCTTCACGTTAGTTGAAGTGCTCCTAGTAGTTGTCATCATTGCGATTTTGGCAGCTATCGTCATCATTGCCATTAATCCGGCAAGACAAATCGCTCAAGCGAACAACACTCAGAGAAGTTCAGATGTCCAAGCTGTTATAAATGCTGTTCATCAGTCGGCAATTGATAATCGTGGAACACTTCCAACTGAAATCACTGTTACAGCTACAGTTATTGGTAGTGCTGTAGGACAGATTGATATTTGTACAATATTAGTCCCTACCTACATGGCGGCAATGCCATTTGATCCTACGTCAACAGGTGCGGGATACACGGATTGCACAAATTACAACACAGGATATACAATCCTAAAAACTGCTGAAGGAAGAGTAACAGTCTCTGCTCCATCAGCCGAACTTTCAAAGACAATCAGCGTTACACGATAGTTTTTTTCTCAAGACAAAATCAAAAAGCCCTTTATCTAAAGGGCTTTTTTAGTGCAATTTTCTCGTTGACCTTATGAAGTTTTCAGGCATCCCGATCACTTGTTATCTATATATGAACAATTTTTTAGAAAAATTTGTAATCCCGCTTGTTATAGCTTCCACCCCTGCTTGTGTCGATCAATATCCAGCGGGAGATCAGGAAGTACCGATTGGGGCTTTATAGCTTTACATTATCGACAGATTTTTTTGATTTTTATCATTTCGAAAATGGTGACGGATGTATAAAATGCGGAAAACCAAATCTTAAAGTCCGTAATCCATCCGACTGTGCTATGGAAACAAATTCTGCCTCTACATGCTTAGACTCTAAAAGTGAAGGAACAGCAAAATGTTTATTGTCAGATGATGATCAAAAGTATCAGATTGTCGAACAAAGATCTCCTCTCGACGAAGGATCTTCTCAGCCTGATATTGATGCATTATTTCTCATGCTTCAATCCACAATGCAACTTCAAGGTTACGATTTATTACCATTTGAAAATTGACAAATTTTCTGATGGTGATAATTTATAATCCAAACTTTTAATCCAAAAAACTATGGCAGAAGTACCAGGAGAAGGAGAAGTTCAGGTCGAAAAAGCAGACCTAGATCCCTCAGCTACAACAGCAGAAACGGCAGTTGCAGAAGGCGTTGCAGGTAAAATTGAGGCAGTAAGGCCAATCGAAGGAGAAGCGCTTGCCACCGCAGTAGCAAGCATCAGTGACAGACTGGATCCGGGAGCACAGCTCTGTTAACACTCCACAATGCAACCAACGACTGTAAACAAAATTGGGGGTGCCAACATGTCACAGCTAGATGTAGTAAAACAGCTCGTCGACACACTTGAGGCGCGAAAAGAAAACATGGTTCTTGTTGTATCCGCATTCGAAGGAGTCACAGATACACTAACCAAAGCGATGAATCGCCTAAGTGGCACGGATTATTCTGAAGCCGACATAGACGAGGCTTTTTCAGTAACCAAGGCAAAACACGATGAAATCATAGCAAAATTTTTTCCGGGAGAACGCGCAGATGCAGTCATTGCAAAATATGAAGCTGATTTTTGTGCTTTAAGGCAATCACTAATGACACACAAACAAGTATCAAACGTATTGATGCCAAAATCAGGGTCTTTCAAAATCCGCGATCAAGTTATAGGATTTGGAGAACATATAGCTGCAGCATTTTTGCAGATTTACCTTGAACAGGAGGAAAAAGAAGCTAGACATTTCGAAAACGTAACAGCTGACGAAGAGATTTTAGATCAAGGTCCTATCACAGGAGCTAGGCTTCACGAAGCCAAAAAGAAGGGGATAACAAAAGCATTAAGAGAAGAGACCAGAGAAAATGTAATAAGAATTTTAGGAGGACACGTGGGAGAAACACCAAAAGGATTGATCCCACACCAAAGTCGTGGGTACAGCGATATTATGGCTGTAGATACAGCACTTGCATTAAAGGATATGGGCGGAGATTTGACGGCAACAAGATTCTGGAAAGATGTTGATGGATATTTTACAGCAAATCCGAAAGATCTTATTTTAAAAAATGATCAAAATAAACCAATACTTCATCGTGATATTTCAAACGACGAAGCTCTTGAAAATGCCTCTGCTGGAAGCGGCCTTATAAACGTAGGTGCGCTTGCCCTTGCGGCAAAGCATGGACTCGATCTACACATCAGAAACATAAAAAAATTAGATCCAGAGTTTGGGACAAACGTAACAACGGGAGAAATAGTCACAAATAAATTATTTAAAACAATAGTAAGCAATCCACGTATAGACGCAATAACCGTCAAACTTTCACAAATGGCCGATCAAGATGGATTCGCGGCGGCAATAGCGACGGCATTTGCAGAACAAGAACTATCAATCGATCAAATTGGAACAGATGGAACAAGTATGACATTCACTACAGTACTGCCAAAAGATGAAGCTGATCAAGAAGCATGCAGAGAAAAAATTAGAAAAATAAAGGGTGATTTAGGGATGATTGATATCAATGGAGAAAGATATAGAGTTGAAGGATTTCAATGGGCAGAAGGAAAAGCCACAGTCTCCGTAATTGGAAGTGAACTGTTAAAAAATCCCGGAGTTTTGGGATCAATATATTCTACTTTAACGGCTTCAGATATAGAAATTCACTTGGTCTCACACTCAATAATGAAGAGAAGATTCTCTTTCCTTATCGATCCTAACAAATGTCAGGAAGCTGTACGATTGATTCATTCCGTATATGTAGACAATGACAAAATGGTGATTGCAGAAGTGGATACAAAGAGGGCCGAACAAGAGGCCGGAATGAGGGGCACATTTCTAAGGTAAACTTAAAACCTTGTCCTTTATTACCATATGTAATACGATAAACCCACAGTTTATATTTTTTAGAAATGATAAATCCAGCAACTTTTATTCAGGACTTCAGAGAGTTGTACGCAAAATCCCCACAATGCGGTTCATGGACACGTGGCAGTGAAAATTGTGAATATGGAGATATTTTGACAATGTCTAAAAACTGTTACATGTGCTTCAACACAGGAAACAGCAGGAATGCTTATTACTGCGAAGACGGGCGCATTTTAAACGACTCAGTAGATTGTACTTTTTGCGAAAATTGCGAGCTTTGCTACGAGTGCACGGATTGCAATAATTGTTATAACTCAAATTTTTGTCAGGACTGCAACAACGGAAATGATATTAGCTTTTGCTACGACGTAAAAAGATGCAAAAATTGTATAGGATGCGTAGGCTTAAGGGACAAACAATACTGCATTTTCAACGAACAATACACAAAAGAAAAATACGAAGAATTTTTGAAAAATTTCAATTTTAGCGATGAAAAAGTTCTCAAAATTACTGCGGAAAAAGTTGAAGAACTGAAAAGAAAAATTCCTAGGATGTTTACACATCAAATTGACACACAAAACTGCACAGGGGATTACATCTATCACAGCAAAAACAGCTTTCAGTGTTTTGAGACAAGATATACCGAGGATAGCGGATATATCGTACAAGCAAACCTCGATAAAGGCACAAACGACAGTTACGACTGCGGTCCTGTACCAACGGCGCTGGATTTATGTTACGACGCGGCATACGTGGATTATCTTTTTAATTGCGAACATATTTATTGGGGAAGTCAGCTAAAAGATTGTGAATATTGCGTAAACTGTATCGAAGGAGGAAATCTTTTTGGATGCAATTATTTACACCATAAATCAGGAAAATTTTACATTTTAAACCAAGAGGTGGATGAAGATTTTTACAAAAAAACTACAGAAGAAATAAAAAAAATACTTTTAGAAAATGGAATTTATACAATTCATGACCTTATTCATAAAGATCTTACGAAAGCCAAAAACAACGTGGACAACAAGGATCAAAAAAGAAAATGTTTGATTTGCGAAGATGATTTTGAACTGACACCACAAGAAATAAAATTTTATGAAGAAAGGAAAATAGTATATCCGGTTTATTGTTTTCCATGCCGAATGAAACAAAGATCAGTTTTAAGGAACGAACGAAAAATGTACAAAAGAAAATGCGATTCATGTAAAAATACATTGATAACCACTTATCCTGAAGACACGAAATATGTCGTTTATTGTTTAAATTGTTGGTGGAAACACATAGGCTAACCTTTAAAAATGTCAGAAAAAAATCAAAAATTAGAATGTGAAAAATGTAAAAAAGAATTTCTCGTAATAGAACAGGAAAGTAATTTTTACAAAAGAAAAGGCCTTCCTCTGCCATCGATTTGCTCAGAGTGTAGGCGAGAAAGAAGGAACAACCTAAGAAATAAAAAACAACTTTTCGAAAGAACTTGCGACAAGTGCGGCACAAACCTAAAAAGCACTTACAAAAAAAACAGCAAATTCACAGTTTACTGCGAAAAATGCTACTTCGATTATATGGGTGGAAGCGAAACTCTATAACATTTTACCCTCTTTTCCCTTTCTTTCTGTCATTCTCCGTCAAAAGCTTCTTTCTTAGACGAATGCTCTTTGGAGTGATTTCGGCATATTCACCTTCTTTTACGTATTCGATAGCTTTCTCCAAAGTCATTTCAAGTGGAGGAATAAGAGATATTGCATCGTCAGAACCTGATGCACGAATATTTGTAAGATTTTTATTCTTAATAGCATTTACAACGATATCAGTACCTTGATTATGTTCACCGATAATCATGCCTTCGTAAATCTCAGTAGTAGGAGTTATAAATAGTGGACCTCTCTCTTGAAGTTTCCATAGAGAATAAGCCATAGTTTTACCTGTCTCGCCGGAAATCATTGATCCAACACCGCGTTTATCGATCGCTCCTTTATAAGGCGCAAAACGGTCAAAAGAATGATAAAGCGTTCCTTCTCCACGTGTCATAACCATATATTGTGAACGGAAGCCAAGAAGACCACGTGTAGGAATTTCAAATTCCAGAGAAGTATTTCCATTCTCGGATTTTACACTCTTAAGTTCACCTTTTCTCTTAGATAAGGCCTCAATCACTTTCCCACTCATATCATCAGGTACATTCAAAACAGCGTATTCAATAGGTTCACATTTTTCACCGTTTATTTCCTGCATAATGACCTCAGGTTGCGAGATTTGCAGCTCGAATCCTTCACGTCTCATCGTCTCAATCAAAACGGCAATGTGCATTTCTCCACGCCCGTAAACTTTTATAGAATCAGAGTTCGGTACATTTTCGATTTTTAATCCGACATTCGTCTCAAGCTCTTTCTCAAGCCTTTCGCGAATATGACGACCTGTGACATACTTTCCTTCTTTCCCGGCAAAAGGGGAGTCATTTACTACGAATTCAATAGCAATAGCCGGCGGATCGATCCTTATTGCAGGTAAAGCCTCAGCATTTTCATCAGTAGTAATAGTTTCTCCAACACTAATATCAGGAATTCCGGCAATCGCAACGATGTCTCCGGATACAATTTCCTGTGTTTCAATTTTTTTAAGTCCTTTAAATGTGAAAACTTTTGTGAGTTTCCCTTTTCTTTTCTTCCCATCATAACCGATAACGGTAACATTTGTTCCCTCTGCTGCTTTTCCATCAGTCACTTTTCCAATAGCCAAACGACCTATGAAGTTATCATAAGCAAGCGTTGCAGGCTGCATTCGGAAAGGCTTTTCAAGATATGTATCAACTGGTTTTACATTTTCAAGAATAAAATCAAAAAGCGGAACAATATCTTTTTTCTCGTCTGTAAGTTGTTTGATCGCAATCCCTTCTCTAGCAATAGTGTAGATATAAGGGAAATCAAGCTGTTCATCTGTTGCACCCAAAGAAGAGAAAAGATCAAAAGTAAGATCAACTACAGCGTCAGGACGAGCCATAGGCTTGTCTATTTTATTTATAACAACAAGAACTTTTAGTCCAAGCTCAAGTGATTTCTTAAGTACAAATTTAGTTTGTGGCATAGGGCCTTCATAGGCATCCACAAGCAGAAGAGTCGCATCCACTGTTCGTAGCATACGTTCAACCTCTGATCCGAAATCCGCATGCCCTGGAGTATCAACGATATTGATCTTAGTGCCTTTATAAAAAATCGCCGCATTTTTCGCATAAATCGTGATTCCTCTCTCCTTTTCCTGATCATAAGAATCCATCACGCATCTATCAACATGCTGGTAATCTTCAAAAGCCCCACCGGCCTTCAGCAGAGCATCCACAAGTGTGGTTTTTCCATGATCTACGTGCGCTATGATGGCAATATTTCGAATATCCATGTTTTTTGTAAAGCCAAACCATTCTACATGGAAATTGCCTTAGTACAAGGGAAAATAAAAATTATTGACATGTAGATTTAGAGAAGATATTATGTCAACGTATTAACACGTTAAAACGCAAAAGCGCATGGAAAAAGAACTAAAAACAAAAGAGGTTAAGGAGCTATATTCGGTTATAAGCAACCTAAAAAATGCTAAAGAAGCCGAAAACTTTTTGCGTGATTTATGTACTATCTCAGAAATAAAAGCTATGGCTGAAAGATGGCAAGTGGCAGGATTATTAGATAAGAAAGTTAGTTACAGAGAAGTGGCAAAAACAGCAGGTTCAAGCACCGCAACGGTTACACGTGTTGCCGCTTGGCTTAATCATGGAACCGGAGGGTATAAATTACTGCTCCATCGCCGCCGCGGCGAAAAATAATCAACAGTAATTTATATCCTTTAAACCGCAAAAGAACGCGGTTTTTTTATTATTAATCTAATTCACAAAATTTATGGAAACTAAAAATATTCAAGATGAAGAAGCTGTTCAAAGCGAAATAACCAGAAAATTACAAATCGGAGTAACTGCGAAGGCATCTGCTCCAAAATATGCCGAAAGAACAGAACAATTAGCGCAAGAAACAAGATTTTGGATTGCGGAAAATAATGCAACCTTAATAGAAGGAATTGAAAGAGGTGAAGATGTTCTAAAGCCAGATTGTGACGGGATAATTCGAATAGAAGGCGGAGCAGGAAAAACATGCTTAGGTTCGGAAATAGACGTTATATATGCAGCTGACAAAGCGGAAATGCGAAAAACCGGACAAGTAATATTTTACGTCGATACAGAGGATACAGAATATCCAGAAAATCAAATAGCGGATGTTCCAGGAGAAAGATGCGCTATCCAGGAGGAGGGAGACACTCCACAAAAAGCCGTCGAACTAATATTGCAAAGAATTAGAGAAGCGCTTGGGAACATCCCGATAGGTGTGGAAATAACTCCGCCTCAAGATCCAGCCTTTATAGGGCAATACTCAGAAGCTGCAGTAAAAATTCTCGGAAAAGGAAAAGTAAGTACATGTTTTGTTGTAGGTACAGAGCCAATGGACTCACTCAAACAAGGGATAGAAAAGGTTGTAGACTTCGACGTGATTCCATCTCCTTTGGCTGGCAGATACTTCGAACAATTCACGGATTATCCTTTTGATCCTCGCGTAAATTGGAAAGATTTCTTGGAAATTTTTAGATTTACGAGAGAGCAAATGCTACAAAGAGGTCTCATGTCCTCAGATAAAGCAGGATGTATCTCATGCGGTATGTGTGATGTCATAGGTGATAAAGAAAAATAGAGAAAAAGACAATGGGGCTTCGTATCCAAACACCGAGCCCCATTTGACATTTTAAAAACTGATTGCATTCTGCCCCTAAAAATGATTCAATTAACAGTGGATGGGGCATAGAGACCCTATTGTTTATCTTAACACCAATACAATGGCTACAAGAAAAAAAGTATTCGTCACGAGAGAGATTCCGGAGGTTGGACTAAAGATGCTTGAGGAACATTTTGACTTGAAGGTCAGAAGGGAAGATAGCCCTATTCCAAGGGAACAATTGATGGAAGAAATAAAAGATTATGATGGAATTATCACGATTTTAACAGACAAAATGGATTCGGAAGTAATGGACAATGCACCAAACCTAAAAATAATTTCAGCTTTCGCAGTAGGATATGACAATATTCAAGTTCCGGAAGCTACAAAAAGAGGAATTGCTGTTGGAAATACTCCTGAAGTTTTGACTCAATCTACAGCGGAACACGCACTTGCTCTTATAATGTCAGTCGCAAAAAGAACAAATGAAGGAGACATGGTAATGAGAGAAGATTCATTCCCTGGTTGGGGCCCAATGTATATGCTTGGAACAGAGCTAGAAGGCAAAACTGTAGGAATTATAGGATACGGAAGAATCGGTCAAAAATTGGGAGAAATGATGGAGAAAGCATTCGATTGCAAAATTATTTACATGGATCACAGCGAAAAGAGCACGGGAGGAGCAAGAAAAGTTGAGCTAGATGAGCTTTTGAAGGAGTCAGACATCGTTAGCATACACGTTCCATTAAACGAACATACGAGACACTTCATAGGAGAAAAAGAACTTAAACAAATGAAGAAAACTGCATATTTGATAAATACAGCACGTGGACCTGTCGTTGACGAGGAAGCGCTGTTAAAAGCCCTTCAAGACGGTACCATCAGAGGCGCGGGAATGGATGTTTTCGAGAAAGAACCAAGACGTTTGGCTGGACTTGAGCAATGCAAAAACGTTGTAATGACGCCACACACGGCCTCTGCAACATGGGAAGCAAGAAGCAAAATGTCTGAGATCGCCGCAAAAAACATAATCGGAGTTTTGATAGAAGGTGAAAAACCTGTAGCGATTTTGAACCCGGAAGTTTTGGCAAAATAAATCCGCGAAGGATTTCTCACAATTTGAAAACTTACTCCTATGATAAAAAATCGGAAAAAGTTACTTAAGAATTTCCCTGAGTCGGGGCTTTTTCTTGATATTGCTGACGAGGCCTTAAAATTTTTATCACCGGAAAATCTTATGAAAAACTCGGTGAAATTTGACGAGAAGAAATTAAAAAAATACAAAAAAATCTTCGTAATCGGTGCAGGAAAAGCAACTTACTTAATGGCAAAAGAAATAAATCGCCTCCTAAAAAACCGCATAACAGAGGGATTTATCAATGTACCTGAGGCAATAACAAAAAACCTCGGAAAAATAAAAGTAAATAAATCTGGTCATCCTTTTTCTGACGAAAACGGGCTAAAGGGAGCACAAGAAATTTTAAAAATTGCAGAAAAAGCTGACAAAAATGATTTAGTCATTTGTTTGATTAGTGGTGGAGGTTCAGCGATGTTGCCAGCACCAATCGCTCCATTAAGCCTGAAAGACAAGGTGCAGATTACGAAACAACTTTTGAAATCAACTGCGACAATTCACGAAATAAATACGGTCAGAAAACATTTGTCCGAAATAAAAGGTGGAAATTTATCGGCAAAAATAATGCCTGCAGACTTGATAGCGCTATACATTTCAGATGTAAAAAATGATGATTTGGATATCATCGCATCAGGCCCTACAGTCTTGGATAAAAGTACATCAAAAGATGCCTTAAAAGTTTTGAAAAGATACGGAATAAAAAATGCAAAGGCTGAAAAAGTGCTTGCAGTAAACGAAACTCCAAAGTCTATAAACAATAAAAAAGTAAAAAATTACATTATCGGAAGTAACACTCTCGCACTAAAACATCTACAAAAATTCTTACAAAAGAAAAACCACAAAGTTGAAATCTTTCCGGATTTCTTAGAAGGCGAAGCAAAACTAATGCCAAAAAAACTTTTCACAAAAGCCAAACAAAAAAATAAAATTTATATTTTTGGCGGCGAAACAGTTGTAAAAATAATCGGAAAAGGTTTTGGCGGCAGAAATCAGGAATTGGCACTTAGTGCGATAAACGAAATTCCCGAAACGGCAAAATTAATGACCCTCGCCACAGACGGAGTCGATGGCATCACCCCAGTTCCAATAGCCGGCGCAATAACCACACCAGCATTAAAAAAACTTTGCAAAGAAAAGAATATCGATATAGAAAAACACCTCAAGAATAACGATTCATATAGTGTTCTAAAAGACCTTGATTGTCTCATCTATACGGGTCCTTCCGGCACAAATGTAGGGGATATTTCGGTGGTGAAATATCTCGTGCAATAAGAACGCAAATCTGTCCACCGATTCCACTTTTCCAATTTCAAGATTTTAGAATTATTTTAAGAAAATTTTAAGCCAACATGTAACAATGCATGTTGACATCCACGAAAAGATTGTGTACACTTAAGGTACACTTAATTTTAAAAAACATGACGACAAAATTCATAGGGGCGAAAGATTTTAGGCAAAACATGTCAGCATACACAGCACAGGCAAACAAGAAAAAAATAAAGTTTATTATCCTCAAAAAGAATGTACCTGTTCTCGAAGTAAGTCCGATAAATGAAAAGGAATATGCTTATGTGAAATTTTCAAAAGAAATTGAGGCCTCAGAAAAACAAATACAAGAAGGAAAATCATATACTCAAGAAGAAGTTATGAAAGAATTCGGATTACTGTAGTTCTATGTACAAAATAATTTATTCTGAAAATTCAGTAAAAGATTTAAGGAAAATTGATAAATCTATTGCGCAAAGAATCATTAAAAAGATTTTATTCTTTTCAGAACAAAAAGACATATTTAAATTTTCCAAGCCTTTAAAAGGATTTGGAAATAACAAGTATAGATTCCGCATCGGAGATTATCGCGTTATTTTTAAAGTAGATGGCACAGGCGAGGTTAGAATTCTTATGATATTAAATATCAAACACCGCAAAGAAATTTATAATTTTTCAAATTAAATTCCCGTTGCAATTTCTTCCAAATACAACGAAAATGAATAAAACCAAGTTTTCGTAAAAAATTTTGCCATGATACAGAAATTTCCATTTAAAGAACTTTTTTTTGAACAGGTCGAAAAGGCCAAAGGAATGGCTAATTGCCATGCACATCTCGATCGCGCATATACACTGACTCCTGAGATTTGGAAGCAAGCTTCCGCGTTGATGGAGGAAAAATGGGTTTTAAATCGCGAGATAAAGAGAAAACATACAGAGGAATCTCTGACAGAAAGACTTACATTTTGTATTGAGGATTTTATGAGGCAGGGGATCACGGCCTGCAGAACCCACGTTGATGCCGATAGCATAGTGGGAATGCTGGTGGTCGATTCTGCCGCAAAAGTGAGAGAAAAATATAAAGGAACCTTTACCCTCCAACTCGTAGCTCATCCATTGGAGGGATTTTTGAATGAGGACAGAACAGAGCCTAGCAAAGAGAAAATGGACCTATTTGAAAAGGCCTGTGCGATTTGTGATGTAGTTGGAGGCCTTCCATCAAGAGATAGAAACAAAGACGGTGGAGATAAAAAACACATGGATTTTTTGATAGAAATGGCAAAAAAATTCGATAAAGACATAGATATGCATGTAGATCAGGAAAATAATCCTGAAGAAAAAGACAGCGAATGGATTTTAGACGCAATAGAAAAAGCCGGAATGCAGGGACGGGTGACTTTCGTTCACGCGATTTCTGTTGCGGCACAAAGCGCACAAGACAGAGAACGCATTTACAAAAAAATGGCAGAACTTGGCGTAAACGTAACAGTTTGTCCAAAGGCGGCAATCAGTATGAAACAGCACAAAGATAAATTATCACCACTTCACAACTCGATTGCACAGGTCGACGAAATGCTCGAGCATGGGATTAATGTTTCGCTTGGGACAGACAATATCTCGGACATTTTTGTGCCGGAAGACAACGGAGATTTATTTGAAGAAATTCTTATGCTGGCGAGTGCGGTCAGATTTTATGACATAGAACGATTGGCTCAAATAGCCACAACAAACGGATTCAAAACAATGAAACTTAATCAATAATTTTTTTTGCCATGACTAAGAAAATCCCAAAGATCAAAACGAAAAAAGAGCCTGCCCAGAAAAAACTTTGGCAGAAGAAAGGATTTACACTGAACCCAACAATAGAGTTGTATAATTCCGGCGATGACGTTATCTATGATCAGAAACTCATTCCTTATGACGTTCAAGGTTCATACGCTTACGGGAAAATGCTAAACAGACATGGGATTTTGACAGACAAGGATCTGATAGTCTTGAAAAAAGGATTAGATGAAATAATGGCTCTATATAAGGCAGGAAAATTCCAACTGAAAGTGGAGGATGAAGATTGTCATACAAAAATAGAAAATTATTTGACGGATCATTATGGAGATATTGGTAAAAAAATTCATACGGCTCGTTCAAGAAATGATCAGATTTTGGTGACGATGAGACTTTTCATGAAAGAAAAAATGAAAGAAATGAAAACCCTCGCTTTGCTTCTTGTGAATGACCTTTTAGACATGGCACAAAAACATGAATTTGTCCCAATGCCGGGATTCACACACATGCAAAAAGCGATGCCTACAACACTTGGAACATGGTACGGATCCTTCGCGGAAAGCTTACTCGACGACATCAAAATTATGTCTGCCATAAGCGACGTTTTGGTCGATCAAAATCCCTTAGGTAGTGGTGCGGGATATGGCTCACCGTTCGCATTTGATAGAGATTTATTATCAAAAGATTTGGGATTATCACGAACACAGAGCAATGTGATTTATTGCCACAACTCACGCGGAAAAATCGAAGGAATGGTCTTGGAATCATGCTGTCAGATAATGCTTTCTTTAAACAAAATGGCGAGCGATTTTCTTCTTTTCACAACTCAGGAATTCAAATTTTTCACAATCACTGACGAAATTGGAACAGGATCTTCAATAATGCCTCAAAAGAAAAATCTGGATGTCGCAGAATTGATAAGAGGAAGAACAGCCACTGTAATTTCTTGCAGAAATGAAATTACAATGAATATTTTGAACAAAGTTTCAGGCTATCACAGAGATGGACAAGAAATAAAAAGACCACTGTTTTTGGGCTTACGCTACACGGAAATGTCGATGAAGGTCGCTTCAATAATTGTTAAGAAACTTATCCCAAACGAAAAATCTTTATACAAAGATATGACTCCGGAACTTTTTGCGACGCACAAAGCTTTTGCATTAGTGAAGAAAGGTAAAAACTTCAGAGATGCATACAGGGAAGTTGGTCTGAATTTGGACAAAATGAGAATCGACAAAGACAATATAGTAAAAATGCTAAAAGAATCACAGCATCAAGGAGGAGCGGGAAATCTACAATTGGATAAACTAAGAAAAGAAGCCGCATACCTTGCAAAACAATAACAAATTCTATGAAAAAATTTATATTCTTTCTGCTTGGTTTGATTTTAGGCATGGCAATAGTTTGGGGTATTGCAATTTCAATGCAATGCAACACGGAAACTACGCCGGCGAAGCCGACCCAACTAACAACGCAAAGTATTACCGTCACAAGGCCTATCGCAAACGAAGAAATCTCACCCCCGATTTCTATAGAAGGAACCGCGAAAGGTACATGGTTTTTTGAAGCGGTAGCTCCCGTAAAAATTGTTGATGAAAAAGGACTGGAACTTGGCAGTGGCAGTCTGCAAGCCATGGGAGACTGGATGACTGAAGATTTTGTCCCATTCAAAGGTAAAATTTCTTTTGATAAAAAAACATCCAAAACAGGTTTTTTGATTTTCGAAAAAAGCAATCCGTCAGGCCTAAAAGAGAATGCTGAAGAATTCAAATTGCCTGTTAACTTTCAGTAACAGCAAGAGCTTCCGGTTCAACATTTTCTGTTTTGACGAACAATAACATCACGAAAGAAATAATCGCGAGTGTTCCACCATAAATAAATGTTGCATTAGGCCCAAACTTATCCCAAAGAAGACCAGCCATAAGGCCTCCAGGAAGGGCAGTTAGGGCAATGGCAGTTTGAAGAAGTCCAAGTGCCGTAGCCTTTAAATGTTTTGGTGCGACGTCCGCAACAAACGCTCTTTGAACACCGTCGACCATTGCAAAAAACACTCCATAGACCGCAAACGCAAGCAAAAGTGAAGGCAAAGTATTCGCGAAGATAAGCCCAAAAGAGGTCAGCGCAAAAAGCAAAAAACCGACGGATAAAACTATTTTTCTTCCAATCCTATCGGAAAGTGCGCCAGCTGGCGTAGTAACAATTGTATAAATAATATAGAAAAACACATAAAGCAAAATAGAATTGCTATCTGAAAATCCAATATATTTAGCTTTAAGAATCAAGAATGCATATCCAAAATGTCCCAACGCAAAAATTGCAGAGATGAAAACAAAAAGTTTTAGATTTTTTGGAAGAAGATTAACGCTCAATCTTAAAGTCTGTTTTTCTGCTTCTGGAATCTTCTCCGGTTTTTTTTCTTTAACCAAATAAATAAAGAAAATGACTATAAGTCCAGGCCAAAAAGAAGCTAAGAATAAATTTTTATATCCCAAAATTGGTAAAAGTAACCACGCCAAAATGGCTCCCATTACGCTTCCGGCTCCATCCATTGCCCTCTGAAAACCAAAAGCTTTTCCGTAATATTTCTGTTCACATGAATCAGTGACGATGGCATCTCTAGGTGCACCTCGTATTCCTTTTCCAATTCTTTCTATTACTCTTATTCCAAGAACTAATGGCCAAAAAGTAGCTAAAGCAAAGAGAGGTTTAGTTATAGAAGAAAGTCCATATCCTAAAAATATAAATGGTTTTCTTTTTTGAATTTTATCAGACCAATATCCGGAAACTACTTTCAAAAGTGAAGCAGTAGTTTCGGCGGCCCCTTCAACGGCTCCTACAACCACAGCACTTGCTCCTAAAACAGAAGTAAGGTAAAGAGGAATCAACGGGAAAATCATCTGACTGGTCAAGTCCGTAAAAAGGCTTACAAATCCCAACAAAATGACATTCTTTGTTATTCCTTTGAACCAGTTCTTCATAAATTTTTATTTAATTTTCTTTGTAATATTTTCGCCGGCAAGTCTACCTGTGGCCCATGCCGATTGCAAATTGAATCCACCTGTAAATCCATCAATATCCAAAATTTCTCCAGCGAAATATAAGTTTGGACAGATTTTTGATTCCATAGTTTTAGCATCTACATTGCGTAAATCAACTCCTCCTGCCGTTACAAATTCTTCACTAGGCGTTTTTCCGGAAATATTAAACTTCATGTTTTTCAAAAACTCGGTAAGTTTATTCAAATCTTTTTTACTAATCTCAGGGCATTTTTTTTTGCCTACTTCAGCGAGTTCACACATCATTTCAGCGAGTGCTTTTGGAACAAAAGTTCTAAAAACATTTATAAATTCTTTTTTCGGATTCTCTGAAATACCGCGATTCAAATCTTCAAAAACTTCTTCATATTTCTTCTCTGGGAAAAAATCTATAAACAAAGAAGTTTCACCATTGTCGAATTTTTCATGCGCCGCCATCGATGAAAGTGCGAAAACGGCAGGACCGGTAATTCCTTTATGCGTAAACAAAAACGGACCATTGAACTCATAAGATTTTTCACCTTTTATTTTTAAATTCGCATTCGTGAAAGAAATTCCCGCAAGATCTTTTACATATTTTTCTGTAAAACTAAACGCATGCAAACTAGGGGACAGTTGAGTTATTCTATGCCCCAAAGCTTTCGCAAAATTGTATCCATCTCCAGTTGATCCGGTATGGCTATAGGCATTCCCTCCGGTCGTCAAAAGCAAGAAATCAAAAACTATATTTTGCCCGTCCAATAATTTAGTATAAAATTTTTCATTTCTTATCCCAACCTCGGCCACATTATGTTTCAGCAAAACATTAACTTTCTTCTTTTCAAAAATCTCTCCAAAAAGTTTTGTGATATCTTTCCCGTCATTAGATTTTGGAAAAACACGCATATCGTCTTCAATTTTCAAAGGTACTCCATGAGACGCGACCCACTTGAAGACATCTTCAGGCGAAAAATTATGCATCGCAAGCTTCAAAAAATTCGCCCCTCTCGGATATTTTTTCAAAACCTCTTTGTCATCACGAAGACCTGTTGTCACGTTACATCTTCCACCTCCGGTAATCTCAACTTTCTTTCCAATCTCGGCATTTTTCTCTATCAAAAAAACATCAGCACCTCCCTGCGAATTTTCCGCAATCGTCGCCGCCGCCATCATCCCCGCCGCTCCTGCACCTATTATTCCGATTTTCATATAACAAGATTATATTTTTCCAACTAGATCCAAACCTGGTTTTAACGTAGCAGCTCCTGGTTTCCAGCTAGCCGGGCAAACTTCACCATTGTGTTCACAAACATAAATAGCCGCTTGAAGCTTTCTTAGAAGCTCAGCAACACTTCGTCCTACTGAATTGTCATGAACCTCCATAACCTTAATTTTTCCATCAGGATCAACAAGAAATGTTCCACGTAGAGATAGCCCTTCCTCAGGAATATACACCCCCATTTCACGAGAAATATTTCCTGTCGGATCAGCTCCCATTGGAAAAGTGATTTTTTTGATTACAGGAGAGTTATCATGCCAAGCTTTGTGCACGAAAACAGTATCTGTGCTCATACTAACTATTTCGGCATTCAATTTCTTGAATTCTTCATAATTGTCCGCCATCTCAGAAAGTTCCGTAGGGCAAACAAAAGTGAAGTCTGCAGGATAAAAGAATAGAATTAGCCATTTCCCTTTGAAATCGGAAAATTTCACCTTCTTTGTCTCCTCATTTTGATAAACTTCAAATTCCAGATCCGGCAGAAGTTTATTGATAAGAGTGTTTTCCATAATAAAAAAATGTTAAAAAATTCTCTCATACATTCTATCTTGAAGACCGAATATGACCAAATGAAAAGCTGAATAAATTTGACAAATAAGAATTTTTGATTAAAATGACACCTTGTTAAATAAATTTTAATACAAATTATATGTCAGAATCAATACCATCTGGAGACGGAGAAGCTCGACGAGAAACAGAAGGACAAGCCGGAGCAGAGACACAAAGAGACACTCGTCCTGTAGAAACTGAGCTTGATGCCGCTTGGAGAAATGCAGGATTACACTCAGCAGTAGACGCTGTACAGGAAAGAGCAATGTCAGCCTTACAAGGTAGACCAAAACGCATAGGCTAAATTTCCAAATATGTGCTAATATCTGCACATGCCAGATAAAACCATTATTTTTGAAGACAAGTCGGTCCTCGTAGTGTCAAAACCACGTGGACTTTTGACTGTTGCCGCAAAGGACAAAAAAAAACAGAAAAACCTACTTGATGAGCTGAAAGGGAAGTACGAAGCGGAAAGAGTACGCTTACGTCCAGTAAACAGAATAGATCGAGACACAAGCGGACTTGTAATTTTTGCGAAGACGAAAGAAGCCTTCATGGCAATCATGCAAAAACAAAGATTGGATAAAATCGAGAAGACATATTTGGCGATAGTTACAGGTATTTTGAAAAAGAAAGAAGGTAACATCAAGATTCCATTGCCATCACGAGAAAATCCAAAAGTAAAAATTCCTGCGAAAACGACATACCAAGTTTTACGAGAATTCAGAATAGTAAAAGCTTCGCTTATAGAGGCCAGAATCACTTCAGGGAAATACCACCAAATAAGAAAACATTTCAGAATCCTAGATCATGCTCTTTTAATGGATCGTGACTATATGGAGAGAAACGAATACGTGAAATATCAGAAAATCGTACCGTTTAGGCACTTTTTTCTACATTCTGCGGAAATGGATTTCACTCATCCTATTACAGGCAAAAAAATGCATTTCAGGGCTGAGTTGCCGGAAGAATTTGCTGAAATTTTGAAAATTCTAAAATAATAAATCTTAGAGATTTTATGAACATCTCAAAAAGATTCCAGGAAATAGATTTGTTTAGAGGCATCGCCGTAATAGGGATGATTTTTTATCACGCGATTTTTGCTGTAAATTTTTTTAACATAGCCCAGACAAATATTTTTTCTGATTCATGGCTTCCATACTTGAGATTTGTACAATTTAGTTTCTTAGGACTTGTGGGGATTTCAATGGCAATTTCAAAAAAAACATATGCAGGGCAAGTGCGAAGAGCATTGAAAATATTCGCAGGCGCACTTGCGATAACAATTGTCACATACATTTTTGTGCCGGATTATTTCGTAATTTTTGGAATACTTCATCTGATAACAGTCAGCGTTTTGATTTTACCAATAGCGAAAAACAAAAAACACATGGGGCTGATTTTTGGGCTTGCTGCGATCACAATCTGGCTTTTTATAAAAGACATATCTTCAGAAAATATTTTTCTTTTCATTCTTGGATTCAAAAATACGACGGTATCTTCTCTCGATTATTTTTCAATATTTCCTTGGATATCAGTGCCATTTTTTGGGCTTGAAATAGGGCATTACCTCTATAAAGATAACGCCCCAATCATCGATACGAAATTCCCAAAATTTTTGCATCCAATCCTATTTTTGGGACGCCACTCTCTTGTTATTTACCTCATACACATCCCGATAATCATCATTTTGCTTTTTATTTGTCAGACTTTTCTTCGAGTTTTACAGTAACAGTTTTCTCCTCACCTTTGTGAAGAACCTTCATCTCTACACTGTCCCCGACATTCTTTTTTGCGATAAAATTCGGCAATGAAACATTGTCATCGAGTTTTACTCCGTCCACTTCAAGAATAATATCGTTTTCTGTGATGCCAGCTTTATCCGCAGGGGATCCAGGTACGACCGCAAGTTCTTCAGGCTTTTCTCCGCGCAAAACCAGAACGCCATAATCAACAGATAAACTGTTCGTCTCTTTAATAGCTTTTGTTATAGGGATAAATCTTATCCCAAGGAAAGGACGAACTATTTTTCCGGTTTTTTGCACAGAATCAAAAATACTTTTTACAGTATTTGCAGGAAGAGAAAATCCTATGTTTTCCGCACTGGCAACAGCCACATTCACTCCAATTATATTTCCATGGATATCAAGAAGTGGTCCACCGGAATTCCCTGGATTTATAGCCGCATCGGTTTGTATTACTCCTTCAAGTTTTTCAGACATTCCACGTCCGTCTCCTGCGGTAATTTTCCTTGAAAGCCCTGAAACAACTCCGACAGAAACAGAATTTTTGAATTCAAGAAGAGGGCTTCCAATAGCGATTGCAGTCTGTCCGACTTGTAAAATATCGCTATCCGCAAAACTCAAAAATGGAAGACCTTTCTCTTCGATTTTTATCACAGCAATATCATTTAAAGGATCTCTCGCAATAACTTTTGCATCATATTTCGTTGCTGCATCATTCATAATGACAGTATATTCAGCAGTTTCATCTGAAACTACATGCCTGTTTGTGATTATATATCCATCCTCTGAGACGATAAATCCGCTTCCTCCGCCAACTTCCTTCTTCTCGGTGCCATTTTGTCTGTATTGAGGTATTTGGAAGTTGAGAGGACTGCTCTCCCCGAAAGGATTCGAAAAATATTTTTCAAGAATCGGCACATCCTTGCTGATAACGATAGAAACCGTAGAATCCTTAGCTTTTTTTACGGTATCTATTATGAGCTGTTCTTGTGAGGTAACATTTTGAACAACACTTTTAGAATTAACGTCACTATTTGCAGGGGAATATTGCGCAGACGGGGATAGTCCGACAAAAGATCCTACAATAATAAGCGCGGTAACTCCACCGGAAACCGCTCCAGTAAGGACTACTTTCGCATAATTTTTCTCCATATACATGTAGATTAAGAAATAAATTAGCACACGTCATATTAGAGTGCTAAAAACAGACTGTCAATGGCTTAGACTAAATTAATGTTGACATTTTATGTGGGTAGGATAGTGTTATAGACAATTACAACATAATCTTCATTTTTATGATGAATTGGTCACAAAACTTCGCATATCCATGGTTTGGAATGCAATTGCATATGTTATTCGCGGTAATGACGTTTCTAGGAGTAGTTCTATTCCTAATCTGGGCGTTTAGAGTTTTGGACAAGAAGAAAATGTTTTCATGGGCGGTTTGGTTCTTGGCTATCGGAATAGTTGGGGCATTATTAACATCTGAAATGGGAGGCGCAGGTTTTGGACAAATGAGAGGATTGTGGGGAAGCAAATGTGGATTTAATCAGACAACACAAGCACCTGCAACTCAAGAACCGGCAGTTGTAAAATAATTATTGAAAAATCATGAAAGTAGCGGTACTCCTTTCCGGAGGAGTAGACAGTTCGGTAGCATTGAAATTGCTTCAAAAAAAAGGCTGTGATATCACGGCCTTTTACTTGAAAATATGGCTTGAGGATGAGATGTCTTTCATGGGAGAGTGTCCGTGGGAGGAAGATTTGAAATACGTTCGTGAAGTTTGTGACAAAGAAAAAATTCCTTTGAAAATAGTTCCGATGCAAAAGGAATATTTTGATACTATTGTTAAATATACGATCGAAGAAGTGAAAAAAGGTCGTACTCCAAATCCGGATATTATGTGTAACAACAATATAAAATTCGGACTTTTCATAAACAAAATAGACAAGAGTTTCGACAAAGTTGCAACTGGACATTATGCACAAGTGGTAAAGAAAACGGGAAAGTATTTCCTGAAGAGATCTCCAGATAAAATAAAAGATCAGACTTATTTCTTATCTAGATTAAGCCAAAAACAGCTTGCTCGCGCAGAGTTTCCAATAGGGCATTTGAGCAAAAAACAAGTCAGGAAATATGCAGAAAAATTTGATCTTCCAAATAAAAACAGAAAAGACAGCCAAGGAATTTGTTTTCTAGGAAAATTAAAATATAGCGATTTTTTGAAACATTATTTAGGGGAACAAAAAGGAGATATCCTGGAATATGAAACGGGCGAAAAAATGGGAGAACATGAAGGAACATATTATTATACAATAGGGCAGAGGAAAGGCATTTTATTGGCAGGAGGGCCTTGGTATGTAGTAAAAAAAGACCTCAAAAAAAATATAGTTTTTATTTCAAAAAACTATCACGATAAAACTAAAAAAAGAAATGAATTTGAAATCTCGGATTACAATTTCTTTAACAATACATTACCTTCAAATACAAATTTAAAAAAATCCATACAAAAATCCCAAATACAAAACAACAAACAAATTTTGACCGCAGTGTGCAAACATGTACATGAAGATCAAAATTTGCCGACAACGCAGAAGATGGGACTTTTGCATGGATCTCTAAAAGTAAAACTTCGCCATGGAGAAAAAATGTATATAGCAAAAATCACAAAAATAAATTCAAAAAGAGCGAAAGTGAAAATCAATAAAAATGACCAAGGGATCGCAAAAGGACAGTTTGCAGTTTTTTATAGAAATGATTTATGCTTGGGCTCAGCGGTAATAGATTAAATATGAAATCAGAAATAGTAAAAATCGGAAAAGTGAGAATTGGAGGAGGACTTCCTATTATTATTCAATCAATGACGGATACTCCAACTTCCGACGTAACAGCAACTGTAAAACAATGCATCGAGCTTTATGATGCTGGCGCAGAAATAGTAAGGATGACTGTAAATGATGATACATCCGCGAAAGCAGTGCCTGAAATCAGGAAAAGTTTGGATAAAAAAGGATACAAAGACATCGCACTCATCGGAGATTTTCATTTCAACGGACATATCTTACTAAACAAATATCCACTTCTTGTAAAAGCACTCGATAAATTTAGGGTAAATCCAGCAAACGAAAAATCATTTGAAGAATTTATAAGAATAGCTGCAGAAAATAATAAAACAGTAAGAATAGGCTTAAACAAAGGCTCTTTCGACGGCGATATCGTGAAAGCGATTTTGAGTTATGCAGCGAAAGCAGAAAAACTTGGACTAAAAAGAAATCAAATAGTTCTGAGTTTGAAGAGTTCAGACGCAGTAGATTTCATAAAAGATCATGAAAGATTAGCGGAAGGAATGAAGAAAAATAAAAAGATATATGCCCTCCACGTAGGCCTTACAGAAGCGGGAACGGGCGTTCAAGGAATTGTAGCAAGTTCTGTCGCGACAGGAATACTTTTACAAAAAGGCATCGGAGATACGATAAGAGTTTCGATAACTCCGACGAAAAATGAAAGCAGAACAAAAGAAGTGGAAGTCTGCAAAAATATTTTACAAACGTTAAATATTCGCACGTTTACGCCAAAAATCACAAGTTGTCCTGGATGCGGAAGAACGAATAAAAAATATTTTCAGGAAATGGTTGAGAGAATAAATGAACACATCAAAAAATATAAAAACGCAAAAAATCTTCATATCGCAATAATGGGATGTATTGTAAACGGTCCAGGCGAATGCAAGAAAGCAGATATTGCAATAATGTTGCCGGGATATCAAGAAAAACAGACAGCTCAGGTTTACATCAAAGGTAAGCTAACAAAGAGCTTAAGTGGTAAAAATATGCTCAAAGAATTCTTTGAAATATTAGACAAAGAGCTGAAAATAAGCTAAAAATTCCTAAGCTACATAACAAATAAAAATGATTCTTTCAGACCAAACTTTAGAGCGTTTAATAAAAGAGAAAATTATCGTCATTGATCCGGTTGATGAAAAATCTATTCAGCCAGCATCAGTTGATTTAAGGCTCGGAACACACTTTCTCATCATCGAAGAAAATCAAATGGAGGTGATAACTTTGGACTCAGAAGTTCAATACCGAGAAACAAATAGCGATACAATAATAATCCCTCCAAAATCATTTCTTCTCGCGACGACACAAGAATATATAAAATTGCCAAATGACATTACGGCCTTCGTAGAGGGCAGAAGCTCGATTGGAAGAATCGGACTTTTCATCCAAAATGCAGGATGGGTCGATCCGGGATTTGAAGGAAGAATAACTCTAGAACTATACAATGCGAGTGCGCTTCCAATAAAACTTCAGGCAGGAAAAAGAATCTGTCAGTTGGTTTGTTGCAGAATGGACGCGCCGGCGAAAACGCCATACAATGGGAAATATCAGGGGCAAGATAAAACAACAGGAAGCAAAATTCACAAAGATACAGACACTATAAAAATAAATTTATGAAACAATATTTAGAACTCGTACAAGAAGTTTTGAAAGATGGAGTTGAGAAAAAAGATAGAACTGGCACAGGAACTATTTCGATTTTTGGAACGCAAAAAAAATACGATTTGCGCGAAGGATTTCCAATGGTAACAACGAAAAAAGTAAGCTACGGAGCTATTTTGAGAGAATTACTTTGGTTTCTAAAAGGATCTACAAATATAAACGAAGATTTAACTCAGCACACTCCAATTTGGGACGCATGGGCCGACAAAGAAGGAAACCTAGGTCCGATTTATGGCTACCAATGGAGGAAATGGGAAAAATTTACTTTAGGCGAAGATCAGAAGACATACACAAAAAGTCACATAGATCAGATACAAACTGCGATAGATACAATCAAAAATAATCCGGATTCAAGAAGAATAATAGTAAGTGCATGGAACGTTGCAGATTTGGACAGGATGGCGCTTCCACCCTGCCACGCATTCTTCCAATTTTACGTTGTAGGAGAATTTTTGGACGTACAGCTCTATCAGAGGAGTGCGGACGTCGCGCTTGGCGTACCGTACAATATTGCGAGCTATGCGACACTTTTGATGATGGTCGCACAAGAATGTAATTTAACTCCAAGATATTTTGTTCATACGACAGGAGACACACACATTTACTCAAATCATTTGGAAGGAATAAAAGAACAAGTCAAAAGACAACCACACGCATTGCCGCAGTTGGTAATAGCAAAAAAACCTTTCCGGGATTTAACATTTGAAGACTTCGAATTGAAAAATTACACGCACGAGGCCTTTATAAAATTCCCCGTGGCTGTATAATGCTGTATAATAAAGCCATGACGAACAAAGAAATTTACATCATCGTTGCAGTAGACTCAAAAAATGGCATAGGCAAGGACAACGCAATGCCATGGCATTTCAAAAAAGAAACTAAGTATTTCAAAGAGATTACTCTAACGACAAAAGATCCAAGCAAAAAAAACATGGTAATCATGGGCAAAAACACTTGGTATTCTTTGCCTGAAAAATATCGTCCGCTTAAAAACAGAAAAAATGTAGTCCTTACTCGCGATATATCACTAAAAATCGAAGGAGTAGAAATCCGCCAATCTCTAGACGAAGCTATCAATTCAGCAGGGGACGACATCGAAACCATTTTCATAATCGGTGGCGCAACACTTTTCAAAGAATCCTTAACTCATCCAAGACTAACAGGACTTTACATCACATTTATCGAGAACGAATACGAATGCGATACGTATTTCCCTAAAATCCCAGCCAAATTCTCGCATAAACAACTTCTAAAAGAGGAAGAAGAGGATGGAGTGAAGTTCAAATTCATACTCTATACATAAAAGAGAGCAGAAATCTATTTCCCAAACTCTTAACTTCCCTATTTCGCCAAAGCCTTATCTATAACTTGCTCATACGCTTCAAGGCTATATAGCCCATCCATCATATAGCCATTGATAAGAAATCCGGGAGTTCCTCTGAATCCGATATTGGTAGCATCTTGTGAATCCTTTGCTACTTCATCTTTGAATGTATCAGCGGCAACGCATGAATCAAATTTAGATAGATTTGCTCCTGATTTTCCGGCAGATTTCCTCAAGCTTTCCCCAGTCATTTCTTCAGAAAGCGCCGCTTCAAAAATATTTTCATTCATCGCATAATACATCTCGTCTCCACCTTGATCTTTCACGCACTCGGCCGCAAGCGCAGCAGGATAAGCATTTGGATGAATTGAAGTAAGTGGAAGATCTCTATAAACAAAATTCATTTTACCGGTATCAATATATTTTTCTTTCAATGTTGGGAAAACTTCGGCATGAAATCTTTGGCAAACCGGACATTGATAATCTGAAAATTCAATCATTGTGACAGGAGCATCGCTATCCCCAAGAACCGCATCATCATCAGTATAATCACCTTCAATTATCGTTCCAGTCTTGTCTTCCGGTTGAGCCTCGGCTTGTTGTTTCGCAATGAAAGCCTTGATGCCTTCCTCAACTTTCGAATTGAAAACATCATCAGTCATTTTATTTGCATACTCGTATCCGAAAAAAGATAGAGACCCGGAAACAAGGATAGAAGCCACTAGAATAGAAACCGGAAGCAATTTGTTTGATTTTTTTTTCATATTGTTTAAAATTAATTAATTTAAGAAATCAAATTTTCTATCGCACCATTTAGTTTTTGAGTATACTTTTTTCCCGTCAAAATATATTTCCGCGTTTGCCCACTTGAAATTAAATATCAAATCCCAATGCACGCTCGAATCATTCCCGTTTGGGCATTCATCATAACACTTGCCTAACGCCATGTGCAAACTCTTGCCCATTTTTTCATCAAAAAGGATTTGACGCGTCCATGTTTTTATTTGATCGTTAAGCCCAAAAGCGAATTCCCCGAAATATCTTGACCCTTTATCTGTATCCAGCAGTTTTGTTAGTGCAATTTTGTGATCAGACTCTTCTCCGACAACTTTTCCGTCTTTAAGAGTAAGTTTCACCCAATTAAAATCATGTGATTGATAATGAGTCGGTACATTATATTTGATCACACCATTCACACTATCACGCACAGGAGAAGTGAAAATTTCACCATCAGGCAAATTACATTTTCCACAGCATGTAACCCATGTTTGCCCTGCGACAGAAACTTCCAAATCAGTTTCATCTCCTACAATTCTTATTTTTTTAACTTTAGTCATTAGATCTACAAATTTTTGCTGCAATTTTTCTTCCTTTTTCCAATCCAAAAGACAACTATCCAAAATAAAATCTTCCCACTCCTCAAGGCTTCTGTTAGCCATTATTGCAGATGCATTGTTTGGGTATGCAAGAAGACACCATCTCTTTTTATGCAAAATATCACTCAAAGGTTTTCGCGCTTCTTGGCACACATTGAGCTTTTTAAAATCAACTTCTTTAAGTTCGTAAGGATTTGTATCCGCAAGAATTTGAACCATCGCATCATAACTATCTGCAACTTGTTTGTCCAAATCGCTCAAGTGTTTGAGCTGATTTGTGTCTGCATGTTTGAAAAATATTTTGCTAAGTTCATCATTTGAAAAACGAACATCGATAGCAATCGCGCCAGCTTTCACGCATTCTTCATAAATTTCTTTTAGCAGGGGATAGCTCTCAAATCCATATCCTCTCAGCAAAATCCTCTCACCTTTTTTCAAAGCAATCGAATAATTCACAACAATATCAGCAAGTTTTTTGAGTTTGTATTTATCAATCATGCGAGCATTCTACCACGCTATTGCAAACAGACAAAAATAAAATTTTATAATCTGATCCCACGCTGATTAAACGCTCGTACATCCCCAATTGAGCCCCCGATAAGTTTAGGTAAATCTTCAGAATCGATATTGCGCACTCTTTCAAAAACCTCTGCAATAAGCTCGTCGGGAGCTCCTCCATGATAAAAAATATCCCCACGAGCACGTCCCTCATCAAAATCATAATTATCCTCATCCCATGAAAAAAGATTTCCCAATTTTTCATGAAATTTTGGAGGAAATCTTTCTTCGGCAAAACGGCTTCTCAAAACAAAATCTTCGGCAGGAGAAAAATCTGCTAAAATATTTTTTGCAATCATACCTTTTGTTGTAGGCAGTATTTCAACTTTGCCCAATGGCGAAACATGAACAATAGGATAAAATGGCGTCAAAAAAGGGAACAATCTTTGAGGGAAAACATTGTGTCCCCAATATTGTTCAGTAACTTCTGCCGCCTCAGCAAATCCACCCATATTGGTGAATCCGGATTCATCTAATTCGCATATTGAAACCGGAGATTCTGATTTATCCACAGTATCATTTGCAACATCAACAAAAAGTGCTCCGGCCTGTAAAGCATTTTGGTAAGAATTCCCTTTTATTCCGGCAATTTGTTTCAAATGTCCGCCACGTGCATGAAAATGTCTCAGCGCTTGCATGCCGGGAGGAACAGAATTCCCTTTCGTTTGAGGATATTTTAACGCTCTAAAAATTTGCACCCAAACGCCATCGGTAATAGTATCGTAAAACCCTACAGGATAATTTTTGGGATTTCTAATCGAAGGATCGCTTTCATACTGAGGAGGAAGATCTTTACTCATTTTTTTAAGTGCACCCTTTATTCTTATGTCAAATATTTTCATCAACTTCATTAATTCTACAACGATAGCATCAAGATTCGGCAAAAGAACGCTTTCCGTAAGCTCACGCTGTTGGTCATCCACAGGCCTTGTGTCCCGAGAATCTATCCACGTTTCCAATATTTCCTTAAATGCTCCGTCTTGAATATCCATATGAATTTATAAAAGGAGGCAATTATCACAAAAAACATTGATTTATGAAAGGTATACCCTTAGAATCTCCCTGTAAAACTTTTTGCGCCGGAGTAGCTCATTGGTAGAGCAGTGGATTGAAAATCCATGTGTAGGCAGTCCGATTCTGCCCTTCGGCACCACTTCCATCAATAAACTTCATCATGCGAACCAATATCAACCGGGACGATTTGATCGTCTTTGATTATGAAATAAATAATCAGTCGATAGGAGATGGTGACGGAAACGCTAAATAACTCGGCTAATCTTCCTGATAATTTATGCATTCTCAAAGAAGGATGTTGAGGATTTATGCAAAGTATTTTTAAAATTTTCTCGTATTGTTCTAATATTTTCGGATGTTTTTCGAAAAATTTCTTTGCTCTTTTTTGATAACTTTCAGTAATGACTAATTTATACATTCTTCAAATCTTTTATATGCTTCTCAACACTTTTTACTTTAAACTTCCCCTTAGCCAAATCCGCTTCGGATTCTTTTAAAGCGGCATCCAGCTCACATTCACGCAGATAATTGTATTGATCCATGGTAAGTACGGCAAAACTTTTTTCACCATGAATCGTTATGAAAGTTTCGCTGAATTTTTTGGCTCTTTCGTTAAGAGCTGACATGCCTTTGGTCTTTAGTTCCTGAGCAGTTACGATATTATTCATAGTACTGTTTATAATTTATATATAGTACTATTAATAATACCATCCGGGGGCGTAGATGTAAAGGAAAAATGGCAAACTTTATTCGAACATCATCTGCGACTATGTCCCACTTCTTGACACATTGCCGTAATAGTGATATAACTCTGCTTCATATATCACAATATATTTTTTTATGAGCCCAGAATCAGCAGATAGGACGGCAAGGCAGAGAAGATAGAATGGTTAACGGAGAAAATTTCTTGCAGGAATTATTATAAATCACGCAAAAGAAAAAAGACCCTCGAGGCTATTAAGTTCAAGAGTCCTTTTTCGGATGGTACCCAATGAATGGCGGTGAAGCCTATCAAAAGAATACCGGAGAGCTGATTTCCTTCTAAATAACTTGCATTATAAGAAGGGATCAGTGGGGCAATTAAAATATAAAACTTACGTTCCATATCCCAATTGCAAGTATATAATAACATATTTTTAGAAAAAATACAATAGCGCTTTTTTTAAAAAAGAATATTATAAAAACGTAATCCATAACAAACAATCTTTATGGAAATAACTTTCTTTCACAAGAACCTCACGAAGGCCGAAGAAAGCTCTTTCGTTGAGTACGTGGAAACAAAACGGGAGATGATAACAAATCTTCTGAAAACGTTTCCGGAGAATGCTACGCTCATGAGAGCAAACATCGAGAAATTCGAGAAGCATGACGCTTATGAGGTGGAATTGGCGGTAATAATGCCGACAAAACAAGTTGTGGCAAAAGAGGCAAGCCACATGATAACGAAAGCGGTGGATCTTGCAAAAGACAGGTTAGTTTCTCAGATAAAGAAACATATCGCTTTAATGAGAAGAGAACGAAAGCACAAGTCTGTAAGGGAAAGAAAGGAGGTTGGAATAAAAGAAGAAGTCTTGTTCTAAGATAAACAAAAAAGAGCCCCGCAATGCGGAGCTCTTTTTTTGAAAGTAATTTTATAATTACTTAGCAGCTTCTTCAGCTGGAGCTTCTACAGCTGGAGCTTCTACAGCTGGAGCTTCTACAGCTGGAGTTTCTACAGCTTTTTCTGGTTCAACAACAGTTGTTGCTGGAGCTTCTGTTTCTTCTGTTGCAGGAGCTGTTATAGCAGCACATCCAACTAGAGAAAGCATAGCAACCAAAGCTAGAGATAGTACAATCTTCTTCATAGCCATCTAGGTTAAGAAATTAATATATTTGTGAGTGACATAGTCACAACGCAACAAATTATACGTATAACCCGAAAAATGTAAAAGAGTTAAAGTTGACAAAGAGGCGAGGAAATGGTTTTAATAGAGCCATGATTTGCGTGCCGATAAGACAAAATAGTAGTGAAAAAGCCGCTAAAATGATGGTCTCTGCCCAAAAAGTGGCTGACATAAGCGAAATATGGTTTGATGAGATTTCGGATTTTTCCGCAAAAGACATGGAAGAAATAACAAAAAAGAAGAAAACTCAAGTTATATACAAATGGCAGGGGAATCGCGAAAATCTGATAATTGTTCTGAATAAAAAGATAGAATATATAGATATTGATGTAAAAACGGAACAATCAATAATTAGAGAAATAAAGAAGATAAGTCCCAAAACCAAAATAATAATTTCATTTCACGACTTCAAGAAAACGCCAAAAGACGCAGAACTTCTGAAAATAGTTGCGAAAATGAAAACAAAAAAAGCGGATATTTTTAAGTTGGCCACCTTCGCAAATGACTTTTCTGACAATTTTAGAATGTTTAAACTCTTGTCAGCTCTTATCGAAAAAGGAGAAAAGGCGATATGTATTTGCATGGGGGAGAAAGGCAAATTCTCTCGCACTGCTGGACATTTACTCGGAAATTATTTAATGTACGCACCGCTGAATAAAAAAGATATTACAGCGGAAGGACAATTAACAGTTAAAGAACTCAAAAAATGTCTCTAAAAATAGGAATTGTAGGCTTACCAAATGTAGGAAAATCAACTCTGTTTAACGCATTAACAAGGACAAAATGCGCGCAGGCTGCAAATTATCCTTTTTGCACAATCGATCCAAATATTGGAATAGTTGAAGTCCCGGATTTTAGATTAAAAAAATTAACTGAATTCTCGAAATCAGAAAAAGTTATTCCTGCGACGATAGAATTCGTTGACATTGCAGGGCTTGTTAAAGGCGCAAGTACCGGAGAAGGACTCGGAAATAAATTTCTTTCACACATCAGAGAATGCAACGCGATCGCTCACATCGTTAGAGTTTTCAGTGATTCAAATGTCATCCATGTTCACGGAACTGTTGATCCTAAAATAGACAAAGAAGTTATAGAATCAGAATTGATAATTGCTGACATGCAAACGACAGAAAAACGCTTGGACAAGGCAATTTCTGAGTCAAAAGCTGGAGACAAAGATAAAAAAATATATGCAGAATTGGTTAGGAAAGTTTTGGAAAATTTGCAAAAAGGAACTATGGCTGTCGACATAGATTTAACGGATGACGAAAAAGAACAGATAAAAGATTTACATTTGCTCACAATGAAGCCAAATTTCTACATAATAAATCTTAGCGAAGAAGAAATAAAAAATGCAGACAGGAAAAAGTTCGCAGAAATATTAGACGTAAAAGATGAAAATAAAATTATTCCGGTTTGCGCAAAAATAGAAGAAGAACTCGGAGATCTAAACGAAGAAGATGCCTACGAATATTTAAAAGAACTTGGGCTAAAAGAAACCGGTTTAAACGCATTAATCCGCACAGCATATGAAACACTCGGCCTGATAACATATTTCACCACGGGCCCAAAAGAATCGCACGCATGGACAATCAAAAAAGGTATTTTTGCCCCTCAAGCGGCCGGAGTTGTTCATACAGATTTCGAAAAAGGCTTTATAAAGGCGGAAATAATAAATTGGCAAAAACTCTTGGAAGCGGGAAGCGAAGTAAAAGCGAAAGAATTGGGACTCTTAAGAATAGAAGGGAAAGAATATGTAATGCAAGACGGAGATAGTGTGCATTTCAGATTCGCTAACTAAGATATTTTTTAAAATTGACGAAACTGAATCCAAGATAGGCATAAATCATGGCTATCTCTATAATCAAAGTCGTCCAGCTCAATTTTAGATCAAAATAAAAAAGTTCAAATAAAAGCAGAAATGAGGCAATAATCGGGACACCCATGGAGAAAATCAAAAATGCCCTCTTGTTTCTGATGATAGGGAAATACTTTTTCGTGATATCTGTCAGATAGAAAACACATAAAAATAGAATAAGCAGTCCGGCATCCAAAATCGCATTAAAGACAACTGTGGAATTTTTTGCGAACGGAATTTCGTCTATAAAATGAATAAGAACAGGGTGAATTATCCATAAAACAATCGTAAAAATAGCAAAAGCATAAGTAAAATAAATACCAACATAAGAAATTCTATGAACAGATTTAAACCCGTCCATTTTTTCTAGTTCATGAAAAATATTTTCAAGATCCTCTATTCCATCAACCATTATTTTAACACTAAAATATGCCTCATCCTGTTTATTAGAGCCATAACCTTTTAGGTGAGTCATGTCCGAAGAATATTTGTACAAGATGTCGGAAATGTCTCTAAGAAGCCCAAATCTATTCTTCGCGACAATTCTTAGGGTTACATTTATTCCCTCACTTCCTTTCTTTGTTAATGATTTTACGATATCAATAGCCTTCAGATTTCCCTCTCCTATAGCTATAAAAACACTTTGCATACTTTCAAAATCTTTATGAAAATATGCGTTAATGCCACCTTTCAATTTTTTAAAATTAAAACTCGTAATAAGATCAAGTCCAGCCATATCAAACTCTTGTTGAAGTATTTTTTTGCCCTCTTTTAATTTCGATACATCTGCGATTTCCCCTAGATATTCCCTTATTTTTGATTTCGCAATATTCGTTTTCGTAAAAGAAAGCCAGGAAATTTCAGGAGTTGAATCCTCGGAAGTTATTATTTCTACGATATCGCCCGTCTTTAATTTCGTAAGAATAGGATAAATATGTCCATTGATTTCAGCTTTGCAAGCATGATTTCCAAAATCATCGGATACGGCATAAGCAAAATCTATTACAGATGCTTCACTTGGCAAATCGATGCGTTTTCCCATCGGGGTAAAAACGAATATTTTATCCTGAAATACATCGGATTTTAATTGTTCAAGAAAATTTTCACTACCATAAAGTTCATTATCCGATTCAAGAACATCGCTTATCCAAGAAGAAAAAGCATTATCCTTATTTCTCTTGTTTAAAAGTGAAGGAATAAGTCCATAATTAGCCTGTTTTTGCATATCAGTCGTTCGTATTTGGATCTCCGTAAGAATTCCGTCAATTCCAAAAACCGTAGTATGAAGGCTCTGATAGCCATTCATTTTAGGGCTGGCGATGTAATCCTTGAATCTTCCGACTTTTGGGACATACAACCCATGAATAATCCCAAGTGCTTGATAGCAAGAAGATACATCGTCCACAACAATTCTTATCGCGATTCTATCTTTTATCTCATTTATGGTTTTACCTTCAAGTTTAATTTTTTTGTAGATGTTGTATGAATTTTTCTCTTTTTCGAGAATTTTAGCTTTAATCTTTGCATCTCTCAGCTTTGAAGAAAGCTCTTTTACAAACTCACAAACAGAATCTTTATGTTTCAAAATATTCCCTTCAGTTTTTTCTCTTAATTTTTCGTACTCCGCAGGGAAAATATATTTGAAACACAAATTCTCAAGTTCAGACTTAAAAGCCTGAATTCCTATCAGATTTGCAATCGGAACATAAACCTCAAGAGTTTCTTTTGAAATTCTCAATCGCTTTTCGGGTTTATCGATGAAGTGAAGGGTCCTCATATTGTGGAGCCTATCTGCAAGTTTGATTAGAATTACTCGAGGGTCTTTTATGCTATGAAGCAGAAGTTTTTTTAGTGACTCAACCTCTCTCTCCGCCATATGACTTTGGTAATGTACCTTAGCCAATTTCGTAATGCCGTCCACGAGAAATGCAACTTTTTCACCGAATAGTTTTTTTATTTCAAAGATGGTGTGGCTTGTATCCTCAGGAACATCGTGAAGAAGCGCGCTTATAAGCACATCTTGTCCTGCATGTATTTCCGTCAAAATAGAGACAACCGTCACAGGATGCACGATATATGGAGTTTCATTATCTTTTCTAAGTTGTCCGAAATGCGCATTTTCAGCGAACTCAAACGCTTTTCGGAACTTTTTGTCATCAAAATCCGGAAGGTATTTTTTTATACTTTTTATCAACGAATTAAGATCAAAATACTTGCTGTAGTCTTTTTTCACCATAAAAACGTTAAATTAGCGTCCGAAAAGATAAAAAAAGCATGTCACAAAACCACCATTCCGTCAACTTTTTTAATTATATGAAGATTGAAAAATGGCTTAAAAAAGAGTAATATATACAGATTCAAACAAAAATAAAAACAAATGACAGAATATTTCAAAATACATATAAACCCACACGAGTTTCCGCACGAGCAAATTCCGAAGGAGCCTCTACCTCAAAAAGAAGCTCCGGTGGAGGAACAAAGAACACTTAAAACCATATTGAAAGATGGTGCCAGGCAGATTATAGCTAGCGCGGTTATATTGGGAATAGGTATTTTAGCTCTCAATTGGTCTGCATACTATGAAATCGCGAAAGATGAGTTCAAAACGCTTACCGGTACGCACGTGGAAAGCCCTTTAAACAAGCTTATAGAAACACCTAAAACGCCAGAAACAAGTCAAGCGGCGGACACAGCCAAAACAGCGCAGGCAAATACTCTAAACACTCAAAATATCCCGGCTTTAAATATAGAAATAGCCCCAAGTGACAATAGACTTATAATCCCTCGAATAGATCAAAATCTTCCGATTGTCAGGATTAGCAGTGAAACGCTTATAAGACGAGACTGGAGTGCTCTTGAGAAAGAAATGCAAAATGCTTTGCAAGGAGGCGTGGTTCACTACCCTGGAACAAGTATCCCCGGAGAATTGGGAAACATGGCTATTACTGGGCACAGTTCGTATTTCCCATGGGATTCAGGCAGATTTAAAGATGTTTTTGCGCTTTTGCACAATGTCGTGGAAGGCGACAAAATAGTCATGTATTGGGAAGGCAAAAAATATATATATGAAGTAACCGAAATAAAGATCGTTCTTCCGAGCGACATATCTATCTTGAAACAAACTCCTGACAGTACATTGACTCTGATAACATGTACTCCGGTTGGAACAAATCTAAAAAGACTTGTCGTCAGAGCAAAGCCAGTCGAAGATGTTGGCCAATCAAACGATGGGAAAATAAAAAGATAAACTTATAAATTTTGAAGATGTTTGAACAATTCTTCTTCTTCTTTCTGCTCTCCTGCTTTACTTAGGTTTTCTTCTTTCCTTATATTTGCCAATTTTTCTTTTATTGTAACTTCATTGAATTTAGGGGCTTGCGCAGGAGCTGACTCAGTTTCTGTAGCATATTCCTGATCAAGTTTTGCAAGTTGATTCTTTTCATTCAAAAGAATGCCTTGGAATTTGGTTATTTGATCTTCAGACATAATAGGCATGATTTGAAGCCAATATTCGCGTTCTTCAGTATTCATAGATTCTGTTTCGAAAATAAGCTTTATAAGATCCGGAAATTTTTCTCTAATAAGTTTTGGAACAATATAAAACGACTCCGCCTCAATAAGATATTGCTCGGCAGTTTTATTCTTATCGACTACTATTTGTTGTGAAACTTGTGACATATACTAGATTATAAATACATCCCCCCCCCCTATTTCAAGCCTTTCTTTTATGTCCCTTACGCTATGAACAAGATTTTGCATCTGGAAAGTCCCCGTGAAACCCGCATCATTAAGCCCTTTAATGTCTCTAATTTTTGAAAGAACATTAAATGCTTCAATATCCGCTTTCCCCTTTTTGTCTACAGGAAGTTGATCATAAACAGCATGATTGATCAAAGTTTCAGGTTTATAAAGGTCAATTGTGCCTTTTGAAATCAGATCAAGCACAGTATTTAAAAATTCTTCATCTTTCGGATCATTCCCCGCAGGTGTGGCCAAAGGGGTATTAAGCACCTTTTGTGTCTCGGGATCTATTTGATTATTTGTTTGTGAATCCATTTTTTATTGAATTAATCTTTAAATTATAGCAGAATTAAGCTCAGAAATCAATCAATCCATGAATAAAGACGAAGCTAAATCCAGAATAGAAAAGTTAAAGGAAAAAATCAACAAATTAAATTATAAATATTTTGTCTTAAATGAGACGGAAGTGTCCGAATCGGTTAGGGATTCTTTGAAAAAAGCATTAATAGAATTAGAACAAGAATATCCACAGTTTATAACTCCGGATTCACCAACACAAAGAGTCGGAAGCGTGCTTTCAGGAAAATTCGAAAAAGTAAGGCACACAACTCCAAAAAAGAGTCTCGCAGATGTTTTCTCAGAGGCGGAGATTCGTGATTGGGAAGAGCGAATCGATAAAATAGTACCGGACAAAAAAGAATTTGTTTGTGAACTAAAAATTGACGGACTAAACATCACGATTCTTTACGAAAAAGGAATTTTTGTAAGGGCTTTGACGAGAGGAAACGGAATAGAAGGCGAAGACGTCACTCATGCGGTAAAAACTATCGAAGCTGTACCGCTTCAATTAAACGAAAAAGTAGACATTGAAGTTTCAGGAGAGGTTTACATTCCAAAAAAAGAATTTGAAAAAATAAATGAAGATCAAAAGGGAATGGGCTTGGAACCTTTCGCAAATCCAAGAAATGCGGCGGCAGGAGCGGTGAGGCAACTCGACCCAAAAGTGGCCTCAAAACGTGGACTTTCGATGTTTTTTTATCACGTAGACAAGACAAATTTAAGCGACAAAATCACAACACAGGAAGAAATTCTTGAGAAATTCAAACAACTTGGTTTGCCGGTTTGCGATCATTACGAAAAAGTAAAATCCATAGATGAAGTAATAAAATTTTGCGAAAAATGGGCAAAAAAAAGAGAACACGTTGGATTTGAAATAGACGGAATCGTGATAAAAGTGAATGACTTTGAAAGCCAGAAACGGCTTGGATATACGGCAAAAGCGCCAAGATATGCTGTCGCATACAAATTTCCAGCGGCACAAGTTTCAAGCAGAATTTTGGATATAATTTTACAAGTCGGTCGCACAGGTGCAATTACTCCGGTGGCAGTTATGATCCCAACATTAGTTGCCGGATCCACAGTTTCACGCGCAACTCTCCACAACGAAGACGAGATTACCAAAAAAGACATAAGAATAGGGGACACCGTGATTATCCAAAAGGCCGGGGACGTGATCCCTGAGGTCGTTTCAGTGATTAAAGATTTGAGGACAGGTGAAGAAAAACCTTTTTATTTTCCGAAAAAATGTTCGGTTTGTGGGGCTGACATCGAAAGGAAAGAAGGAGAATCGGCATACAGATGTACAAACAAAAATTGTTATGCGGTCGAAAAAGAAAAACTCATACATTTCGTTTCAAAAAAAGCATTCAACGTCGATGGACTTGGAGAAAAAGTAGTTGAACAAATGATCAACGAAGGGCTTATACAAAAGGCTCCTGATATTTTTACATTAAAAAGAGAAGAGTTGATGGGCATGGAACTTTTCAAAGATAAAAGAGCGGACAATCTCCTTCACAGCGTTGAAAAATCAAAAAAAATAGAGTTGGATAAATTTATTTTTGCCATAGGAATCAGATATTTGGGAGAACAAGGAAGTTATGATTTTGCAAAACACATCATCCATCATCAGAAAAAATCTAACAAAAAAATCGAACGCAAAGCAGTGCAATCATCGCAAAACCAATTATTTGATATTGAAGAAAAATCGCAAGAAGAAGAGGTCTTTTCGATACTCGACATGATTGAAACAGTGAAATCTTTTTCATTGGAGGAAATAAAAAATATAGAAGGAATAGGCGAAAAAATGGGAGATGAATTGTATGAATGGTTCAATAATGAAAAAAATGAAACACTTCTCGAAGATTTATACAAAGTTGGAGTAGTTCTCGAAATCTCAAATCTCACTTCTACAGGAAAACTCAAAGGAAAATCTTTTGTGTTAACAGGAATACTTGAAGGACTTGGTCGAGACGAAGCCAAAGATTTAATAAAGAAAAACGGAGGGACGGTTCACTCATCTGTAAGCCAAAACACTGACTTTCTTTTGGCCGGAGAATCTGCCGGAGAAAAATACACAAAAGCAAAAGACCTTGGAGTAAAAATTATCGATGAAGAAACATTTAGAAAAATGCTTTAATCCACGACTTCTCCTCCAAAAATTTCCAAAGCTTCGTCTAAAGCTTCATCATTTTTTTCCACAACGGATTTTATTTCTATGTCTTTTATTACAGACAAAATCTTAACTCCATGTCCAAAAATGGAATTGATGATTTCCTCAAGCTCAACCCTATAATCATGTTCCATCACTTTATCTTTATGGAAAGTGGATGCAAATGCGAGCGTAAGATCGGCGCCATTGAGTTTCAAAGGAGAAGCATGTTTTACCGACATTCTAAGCGCCGGAGATTTCGCTCTTTCTATAATTCTCGGCCAAGATCCAATGATTTTTTCAATCGTGAATTCTGGAGGCACTCCGGTGTTTTCAACGACAGGCTCAATAATTGGCGCATGTTCGCGAGCAATTACAGGCTCAGGGTTTTTCGGGATAATTTTTACAGCGGGTGCAGAAACTTTCTCTTCATTTTTTACAACAACAACTTCTTCTTTCAAATTCCCGGCAATTCGAATAATGGCTATTTCAAGGGGTAATTGAGGGATACTCATTGTGTTTATTTTCTCGTAAGCAAATTGAAATGCCTCAATAACTTTGATGAGCCACGCAGATTTTGCAGGATCATTTTTCATCACGCTTTCAATAAGTTTAGATCTCAAATCCTCGATAAATTCATGCACGAATTGTTTCAAATCATTGCCTTGATCGTGCATGTCATGCACGATTCGTAATGCATCTTTCACATCTTTTTTCTCAATCGCTCCATAAAGTTCTTCAAGCAAAATATAACTCGTGATACCAAGAATTTCTTGAACATGTTCAAAGGTCAAAACGCTGTTTGTGGTGAGTTGTTCGACCAAACCGATTGCATCTCTCATTCCGCCATCAACATATCTGCTAATGGCCTCTAAAGCCTTATCCTCAGCTTTTATGCCTTCTATTTGAGCAATGTAATTCAGTCTCGTCATTATGGCTTTTCCGGTCACACGTTTAAAATCAAAACGCTGACATCTCGAAATAATTGTTTCCGGAATTTTGTGCGATTCAGTCGTTGCAAGAATAAAATATGCATGAGCAGGAGGTTCCTCAAGTGTCTTAAGCAAGGCATTAAATGCCTCCTTCGTCATCATGTGGACCTCATCTATGATATAAACTTTATATTTTGAACGAGTCGGAGAAAACTGAATTTTCTCTTTTAGATCACGAACTTCATCGATACCTCTATTCGAAGCGGCATCAATTTCTATAATATCAATAAGTCTTCCGTCATTTATCTCCGTGCAAAATTCGCATTTATCACATGGTTCGTAATCATCTTTCAAATCATTACAATTTAAAGCCTTCGCTACAAGCCTTGCTGTAGAGGTTTTTCCTGTTCCTCTAGGCCCCGTAAAAAGATAAGCATGAGAAACATTCCCAGACTTAAATGCATTCATCAAAGTTGTCTTGATGTGGTCTTGTCCCACAAGATTATCAAAATTGTGCGGTCGATATTTCCTATATAAAGCTATTTTCTCCATATGTTTTTAAACTAGGAGAGCATACTAGCACATTCTTAGGGCGTGTTTAATCTTTTTTTCAAATATTTCCCTTGAAAAAATTTGCGCATGTCGGCGGATAGTATGTGGCAAATAGAACTTTTCATTATACATAAGCCTTGCGAGGCCATCTTCCATGGACTCAACAGTTTGTTCAAAGAAAAATTCTCCGGTCTTTCCTGAAATAACACTTTCGGTGACGCCACCTTTTCCATAAGCCAAAACGGGCTTTCCGCAAGCCATCGCTTCGACAGGAGTAATCCCAAAATCTTCTTCCCCCGGGAATATAAGTGCGCGACAATTTTCCATATATTCTTTCACAGTTTCATCATCCTTAAATCCAAGAAAATCTATATTATCCCCAGCAATACTTTCGAGATATTCTCTCTGCGGACCATCCCCGATGACAATGAGTTTTCGGCCTATCTTATTGAAAAGTTGAACAGCAAGATCAATTTTTTTGTACGGAGTTAATGTGGAAACAATCAAGAAATAATTTGAATGTTCTTCTTTAGCGCGAAATTTTTCTGTATCAACGGGCGGATAAACAATATCGCTTTCCATTTTATAATATTTACTGATGCGTTTTTGTACATGTCTTGAATTTGATAGATACCTCGTAGGCCTATCTGCCGCAATCGCATCCCATTCACGTAAATATTTCATTAAAGGCGCATAAAGAAAAGCCTTAAATCCTTTTATGTCATTTTCTTCTCGGTATTCATTCGAATAATCCCACGCATAACGCATAGGGGAGTGACAATAGCAAATATGTTTTGTTTCAAGAGGAGTGATAATTCCATGAGAATAAGCACCACTCGAGCTTATGACGAAATCAAACCCTTCAAAATTCATTTCTTCGATAGCACGTGGAATTTTATGAGTAAGAAGCCGATATCTTTTTCTTATAAAACTTGGATAACTCTGCAAAAAAGAAGTTCGGACTCTTTCTTTCGGAAAAATATGCCCGACTTTTTTCTCGTCATAAAGCAAAGTAAAAATAGGAGCCGTGGGAAACATTTCAGCAAGTACTTTAAGCACACGTTCAGCTCCTCCAAGCTTAAGCAAAAAATCATGGACTAAAGCTATTTTCATTTATTTTACTGGTTGCTCTGCTGGTGCCTCGTCGACTGCCGGCACTTCATCAGTTGGCGCTGTATCGGCGCTTATCTCTGCAGATGTAGGAGCCGTTACATCAATTCCTGAACATTCCTGTAAAGCTTTTGCTGTAACATTTTTAACCTCTTCATCTTTCTCGTAATTCTTTGTGATAGCTTCCATTCCTGCCTGATCCTCAGCATCAAATCCATAATTTGAATAAATAGCTTTTACTTTATCAGATGTTTCTGGAGTAGGAGCCATAGGATTTTCAGAAGTGAAAATCACGCAGAGCGCCTCAGAAGTAGCTCCAATAAAACGATCTTTTTCACTTTTAAAGAAGTTTGTTAGTTTGCATCCTGATAATGATAATAAAAACACAGTCGAAAGAAGAATTGCTAAACCTTTTTTCATTTTGATAAAATTTATAGAATAAGGACAACTACAAAAGAAATTATACATTGTTAAAAATAGGTGTCAAATTTTCCGAGACTTTTCGTATTTAATACATCATCTTTAGTAAGCCATCCGCGCCTCGCATTGAAAACTCCATACTCCATAAAATCAGGTTGCTCTACGCTATGTGAATCAGTATCTATTACAAATTTTGCACCTTTGTCTTTCGCAATTTTGATAAATATATCTGGCAAATCAAGACGTGACGGACTTGAGTTTATCTCTATGGCTACATGATTTTGCACGCAAGCTTCTATCACTTTTTCCATATCAAATTCCATCGGCGCCCTTTTGTTTATGAGTCGTCCGGTCGGATGTCCGAGAATTTTCGCATAAGGATTTTCGATAGCCGTGAGAAGTCTTTCCGTCTGTGCGTCGTAAGGAAGCGTGCCATACATATGCGCACTGATTACCACTATATCAAGCTGTTTCAAAACATCATCATTAAAATCGAGTGATCCGTCTTTCAAAATATCAACTTCACAACCTTTCAAAATCCTGATTTTCCCTTTAAGTTTTTTATTTAATTCATCAATTTCTTTCCATTGTCTTTGAATATCTTTAGTGCTCATTCCATTCACTATCGCCATGATTGAAGAATGATCCGTCACTGCGAAATATTCGTATCCCTTCGCGATAAAAGCCTCCGCCATCTCTTCAATACTTGCTTTCCCGTCGCTATAAGTAGTGTGATTATGAAGATCTCCTTTCATATCTTTCAGTTCTATAAATTCAGGGAATTTTTTATTTTTCAGTCCATACTCGATTTCGCCATTATTGTATCGATTTTCAGGAATGATATAAGGAAGCCCGACACTTTTGAAAACCTCCTCTTCTGTTTTTCCAGCAATCATTTTCTCTCCTTTGAAAACACCATATTCATTTATTTTAAGCCCTTTTTTCTTTGCAAGATCGCGTATTTTTATATTGTGATCTTTGCTTCCAGTAAAATAATGCATCGCCGCACCAAAACTCTCATCATCGATAACGCGTAAATCCACTTGAATTCCACTTTGCAAAACAACGCTTGATTTAGTGTCCCCCTTAGAAAGAATTGTCAAAATCTCCCTATAAGAATTGAAATATGTCATCACTGTTTCACTACTCTTTTTCGGATTTTTTACTGTGACAAGAATATCGATATCGCCGATGGTTTCTTGTCTTCTGCGAAGGCTTCCCGCGTATCCAATCCTTTTTACATCGTCACATTTTTCCATAAAAGAAATAACTCTTTTAGCCTCTTGCATGGCTTCGGAAATCAGATGTCTTTTTGTCGAAAAATAAGCATGTTCAGAAATTGCCTTCATGATTTCATTTTCTGTTTTTTTTCCCATTCCGAGCAAATCGCGAACTTTATGTTTTTCGCATGCCTCCTTCAAATCGTTGATGCTCTGAACTTTCAAATTCAAATACAAAGCCTTCACTTTTTTCGGGCCTATTCCTCGTATTTCAAGAAGTTCAAGCAAACCTTTTGGGATGGCTTTTCTGAGCTCATCATGTTCTTCACATTTACCTGTATTCACAAGTTCAATAATCTTATCTTTCAGTCCTTTTCCAACACTGGGAATATTTTCAAGTTGCCTCGGGTCTTTCGCAACAACATCGCGTAAATCATATGGGAAATTTGCGATAACATGTCCGGCTTTTCTATAAGCATTTATTTTAAAAACACTATCTCCTTTAATATCAAAGATATCTGCCATCTCTTCAAATATCGAAGCAATTTTTTTATTATCCATGAGGTAAATTTACACATTACCTTTTAAAACATCCAGCGTTTTTTTTGCGCAATCTTTCCAAGAAAACAAAGACAATCTTGCAGAACCTTTTTCGGAAAGCTCATCTGTGTATTTCTTGTCATTCACGAGTTTATCAAGGCCATCAGCGATAATCTGAACATCGTATGGGTCTATATAGTGACATGCGTCGCCTCCAACTTCGGGAAGACAAGAGACTCGAGAAGTCAAAACAGGTTTGCGATATGAAAACGCTTCCAGAATAGGAAAACCGAATCCTTCATACAAAGATGGAAATGCGAAAACAGTACAATATTTCATAAGAGTGGCTTTTTCTTCTTCAGTTACATATCCTGGCATAATAACTCTGTCATCAATTCCAAGATGCTTCACGATATTCAAAATTTTATCAAACCCAACTCCTCTCTTTCCGGCAAGAATAAGGTAAAAATCGCCATTTTGCTCCAAGAATTTATTGAACGCCTGAACAAGCCTTTCAAGATTTTTTTTACTTTCAAGTCGTCCGACAAAAAGTATGAATTTCATTTCTTTATTAATGCGAAAATTTTTGAAAAAATCAGATTCCGAAAATTGTTTTTCGATAACTTCATAGGAAATTTTTGATGGACTAAAGCCATGGGGGATTACAATAATTTTTTCTTCCAAACATTTGAAAAAATGAATCAGATCATTTTTTGTCGCATTACTTGGAACAATAATTTTCGAAGCATGTCTCACTGCGTACTTTGTACTCCAATTCAGATAATTATATTGAAAAGAAGAATATGCATTTTTCAGATATCTAAATGCAACATCGTGAATAGTGATAACGCTTAGTTTCGGCCTTATTAGAGGCAAAACATGAGATGGAACAAAAAGCACATCAACCTTTTTTTTCATCATTTCAAGTGAAAGCCAAAAAAGAGTCCAAAGCCTTTTTGATTTTATTACGACATTGTGAATAAAATTTTTGTTCGCGATAGGGAGTTTCTCTTTAGAATAAAGGAAAATCTCATCATTCTCTTTTTCAGCAAGATCAAGCAATGAGTTTATAATATTGAAACTATACCACTCAACTCCTGTGGATTGTTCATGCCCGTATCTGGAAGCGTCTATGCCGATTTTCATATATTTTTTTAGCCCAAGGAATTTTAACGTAAAAACAGAAAAGAATCCAGTATTCGGAGTAATGATATATTCCTTTGACCTTAAGCTTCTTTTATTTATCACCAAAGATCCACTAAATTGAACGCAATGCGGTCAAAGAAATATATCATTACTACAATTTGCGAATCACCCTCTCGCTAACGCTAAAACACAAACTAATCTAACATTAGAATTCTTTAAGGCCTTACTGCATTCATTTGCAGTAGAACATGTGGTGACTATATCATCAATCAAAACTATATTTTTCCCGGCCAAAAACTTTGCATATTCATCTTTTACGAAAATAGAATTTTGTAAATTAACCAAGCGATCATGTCTTTTTAGTTTTACCTGATCCTCGCGATGATTTCGCCATAGAGCATCGCAAAATTTTAAATTTAATTTTTTTGCAAAATTTTGCGCAAGAATTTTTGCATGATTTTCTCCTCGTACTTTAAGTTTTTGTTTGCTCATAGGAACGGGAACAACGATAACATTTTCTTTGGAAAAAGAATCCTCGGACAATCGGAAAAACTTCAAAAACTGACTTACAAGAATACTTACGAAAAATTTATTTATATCTCTCAAGAATTTGTATTTGAAATTCACGACCAATTTTCGTAAAACGGTGTTTCGGTCATAGATAAAGCATAAAATCAATTGATCAAAATAAAAACTTTCCGCGCATCCACGACAAAATTTCCCGCAAAAACTTTTTCTTTTACAATTCGGACACATTTGAAATCCGACAATTTTTATCAAACTCTTGCACTCACTACACAAAAAATCCTCAAATTCACCACAATTTATGCACCTTTTTGGGAACAAAAAATCTACAAACATGCAGGCAGAATAAACTCCCAACATTAAAAATTCTTAAAATTTTAGTATAAGAGAGCCTCCCATATTAATGTAGATTAATAGAGGCAAAGTGGAGGAGGAAAAACTTTAAAATTTACACTA
>PFOM01000011.1 GCA_002792535.1 Candidatus Peregrinibacteria bacterium CG_4_10_14_0_2_um_filter_38_24
TACACGAATGGAGATTGAACCTCAAATCCCAGCAGAATCTACAAGATTAATCAGTGATTTATCTCGGGGGTACTAAAATAGGAAAGTCAGGAGGATAGGGTCTCTCAAAAACAAGTAGCACCAGTCGATCTTGATCAGTTTCTTGAACCTATGCCGGAAACGGGTGTGCCTGTAGAGGAACTTATCGATGATTTTAATAGAAGAATTTTACCACTTTGTACAAATTTTGGGAGTCCACAATTTATGGGATTTCCGGATGCTGGTAATTCCGTGGCGGCACTTGCCGGTAGTGTGGCGATGAATTTTGCAAATCAAAATTTAATTAATCAAAGTTTTTGTTCGCCTGTCGGTACACTTACGGAAATAGCAGTGATTCAGTGGCTTAGAGAAACAGTTGGATATGATGTTAAAGGTAAAGTTAATGATGTTTGGGATGTAGGAGGAATAATAATGCCAGGGGGGACGGGAAGTAATACTGTCGGGATGATGCTTGCTAGAGAAAAAAAACTTCCAGGCACCATGCAAAATGGAGTTAGTGATCTGGATAAATGCCATATAGTAATCCCTAAGGGAATAGGTCATTATAGTGTTAAAAGTGCGCAAATGTGGTTGGGGTGTGGGAATAGATTGATAGAAGTTGAGACAGATAACTATAGATATGATCTTGGTGCCCTTGAAAAAGTGATGAAAGAAAGGCATAAGGATATAATGGGTGTTGTTGCTTATGGTGGCGATAGTAGGACTATGACTGTGGATAACTTTAAAGCTATTCATGAAATAGTTAGAACTGAAGATGACAACATATGGTTACATGCAGATGCTTGTCATGGATTTAGTTTAGGATTCAGTCCTAGGTTGCGTCATAAAATCGAAGGAATGGAGTTGTTTGATAGTATATCTACAGATCCTCATAAAGTAATGGCTACACCATATGTGGTTAGTGCCTTGTTGGTCAAAGATCCTGCCGTGATGAAAACTATAACAAGTTTATCTGATTTAATCATGCAGGGAAAATTTGATTTTGGTCAGATAACTCCGTTTTTGGGTAGTAGATCTTGGAATTCACTTAAGTTGTGGTTAATGATGAGAAATGCAGGTAAAGATGGTTTGGCGGAATTAATTGACCATAGACATGATAGGGCTTGTTATTTGGCTGAGAGAGTTAAAGGTGACAAAGATTTTCTGCTTATAAATGATGTTGAAATTAACTCCGTGGCTTTTATGTATATGGGGGATATGGATAGAACTGATATAGAAAAAATAAATAAAGTGAATAAAGAATTACATGAATTGTTGTTGAGAGAGGGAATCTTTCACCTTCATCAATTTAGCATTCCTGATGCCGGTAAATTAGCTAAAGGAGAAATTATTTATCCTCACAGGTTCATGACGGGAAATTTGAGATTAACAACTGATAAAATTGATGAGATGCTTGAATATGTAAGGCAGAAAGGTAAGCAAATAGAAAATGGAACAATTTAAAGATAATTCATTGAATGATTTGAGTGGTTTTGCAAAAAGTCATTTTGGTGATAGACCTTTTTTTGGATGCATTTATGGCTCACATGCAATTCTACAGGCTAAAGATACTTCTGATATTGATGTTTTTTTTGCAACTCAATCTTTGTGTCCAGAAGATATAAGTGCCGCAAAGTCATTTATTATGGGATATCATCATGCAAGAGGTTTACCGCTTGACGAAGAGGTACCATATGAAAATAAACTGGTTGTAGATTTTGATGATGTAAATAAAGCAGTTAATTTGGGGGGATTTAATCTTGGAAAAGATGGAAGAATAACCGTACCACCAGTGATAAAGGAAAAAAAATTCCTTGAATCGGCAGGAATAAGACATAGATTAATATTTAATGCTTTGACTACTCCACATGTTTCTTTTGGTAGTGCTTTGGAATCTTTGCAGTTTTTTAAAGATCAAGCTGAAATTAATTTGATAAGATTGGCAATTGATCTCGTTGCGCAAGGCGTAGAAAGAAATGTCGAAAATTTATTAGGTGTTTTACTTGCAGGTCCAAATGGAGAGGATGGTGAGATGTTTTTGGGGTATAAAAAAAATAGTTTTGTTGTTGAACATCTTAGGAATCTTTTGAAATCTCAATTGCAAAGTCAATCTGTTGAATTAACAAATAGCCATGGAAAATAAGGTTATTGATTATGCTTCAAATTTTAGTTCTGTCGGTTGTCCTGAAGGCACCGTAGAGGTATTGGAAAGATCTGTGAGCCTACTTTTGACCTATCCTGATTATACGAATGCGATACTTAAGGATTTAGCTGAAAGATTTTTTGGGGTGCCACAGGAGGCAGTCACATTTGGGGCTGGTGTCACGGATATTTTATATAATCTTCCCTTTGTTCTCCAAGAGGGGAAAGTTTTAATTCCTACTCCTACTTTTTGGCAGTATGAAGAGGCTAATAGACGAAATCCAAACAATAGCGTTGAGTTCCATCAGTTGGATAAAGCTGAAAATTTCAAAGTAGATTTGGGGAAATTTGCTGAAAAAGTTGGGCAGGCAAAAGTTGTGTATCTTTGCAATCCAAACAATCCAACTTCTCAATTATATGGTCTCAATGAGATACAAAATCTTGCTGAACAAAATCCTGAAGTTCAGTTTGTTGTAGATGAAACTTACCTGTTTTTTTTGAAAGATTATGAAGCTCAAAGTGTATTGAAATACGCAGCTGGTAGTAATAATGTCCATGTTGTCCTATCGTTTTCGAAATTCTTTGTTGTCCCTGGCATGAGAATAGGAATGTTGGTTTCTTCTCCTGAAAATATTGCCAAATATGAAAAATTCAGAACGCCATATGTTATGTCGCCACTTGCTCCGGTTGTGCTTAAACATGTTCTTGGGAATCAAAACTATATAGATGATTCCAGAGACGTTTATGCTTCACAAATTTCGACTGTAACAGGTTTGGCGCGAGAAATTTTACCAGAGGATGATTATAAGATAATTCCTCCACAAGGGCCATTTGTTATGATTGAGCATGTTGCAGGGATTACTGCCGGCCGAATTACCTCTGAGTTAGGAAAGCAAGGATTAAGAATTAGGGATTGTTCAGAAATGAAAGGTGCTGATATAGGTTCGATAAGGGCTTCAATAAAAGGGAAACAAGACATGAGACTTTTATTCACAGCGTTAAGAGATGTGTGATAAAATAATGATAGTTTTAAAAATAAAATATGCAAATAGGATATGGTATTGTGCTGGAGGGGGAGATCTTTAACTTTATGAGAGATATGGAGTTAAAACTTTTTCAGCAATACGGTTTTGAAAAAGGTATGGAACAGCCGCCTCATATAACTATCAAGCCACCATTTGAAGTTGAGGAAATAGATTCTTATATGGATTATTTAGAGGAGTTTTGTTCGAAAATTGATTCTTTTGATGTAGAGCTAGAAGGGTTTAACTCTTTTTCGAATAAAGTTATTTATTTAGATGTCATGAAAAATGATATGCTTCATAAATTGAATCAAATAATAATGTCAGATTTAAAGCTGGAATCAGATGAAATGATTTTCCATGCTACTCTTGGCTATGGAGATTTAAGTGAGGAAAAGTTTAAAGATGCTTTTGAATATTTAAAGGTAAATTTTAAACCGAAATTTAAATTCCGAGTCAGTAAAATTGGAATATTTTTGAATTTACCGAATGATGCTGGGTGGATTATTGTTAAAGAGTGTTCTTTATAGCTTTACGGCTTTGTAAATAAAGCAACCTGGTTTTATGATGTAAGTACCATCCGGTTGTTTGAATTGTTCTGAGTATGCCTTAATTCCGTCAATAATGTCTCCGATATCATGGGAATCATTAAATTGAGATTCGAGATGAAAATTAAGAAAAATATCTAAAAGTTCTTCAAATGAAGAATATTCTTGTCCATCCATTTCTATATGGTCAACTTCGTATTTAATTATACCTTCTTGGCTGAGTGCCTCTAAGACTTCATCAAAAATTAATTTTGAAGGAGTTTGTACTCCCTCATCTTTAAAAATAGGAAAAAGTTTAGCCCATTGTCTAAACAAAATGGTTTGTTCTTCTGATTTTGAATCGACATGAATAATGAAAAATCCTGATCCTGGTTTCATCATTTCAACTATCATTCTGCGGATCGCAGCTTTTACACGTAATTTTCCTTCTTCCATGTCGGCACTAGTTAAAATTTGGTGAACAGAATGGGAGAAACTCCATAAACTGTAAATCAGATCATATTGTTGGTCTGATGCTTCAAGATGAGTTGTTGTATCTGATTGAATATATCTTACATTATTTAAAGAAGCGTATCTTCTTCTAGTTCTCTCTAACATTTTAGGACTTAGATCCAATAGATACATCTCTTGAGATTCAGCTGTGTCCATAAAAGCCTGTGTCGATCTTCCATGGCCACATCCTAATTCCAATACCTTGTTGAATTTGCTTTTGTTGCCTTCGATCGCTGGAGAAACTTCATTTACGAATTCAGCAAATAATTCTAAATCTTCGACAGATCTCGTACTGTAAGGTTTTAGTAAACGATCATAATCATATGGTGCAACATAATCTGAATGGTCTTCTATTCTGGTATCCAACATGGGGTATGTCTTCAGTATGTCTTCAGTATGTCTTCAGTATGTCTTCTGGTGAAGTAGGCATATCAAATATATTATTAACATAAGGGGACATAGTAACTTAATTTTACTGAATGTAAATCTATTTTTCTGAAAGATCAGCTTCATAATAATTTTTGGCTGTATACGATTACATAGTTATAAAGAATATGCATTTCATCCTGTAAAGACGTATAAACATTCTTTTTGTTAAGACAAATAGACATAGTGGAAACAGAAATTCTCGATAAACGACTAAGAACCTGTGTTCTGACCTTAGGCGTAACTTTATGCGCATGTAAAGCGCCATGATGGGATTTAACATCCTTTTTCATCCATAAAAATATAAGACATAATGCGCTACGTTTAAAAAAACATCTAGGACGTTAGCAAACCGACATTAAATTTTCTTGAAATTTTTATAAACTTGGATTTGAACACGCAATTTATCCTGAAGATTTGGAGTTGCGTCGAGGGGGGTATGTTATAATATATGTAGTTTAATTTCATTAACAACAAAAATAAAAATGAATAAACAAACAAAAATTTTACTATCTATTCTCGGAGTAGTGGTCGTGGGAGCTTTGGTTTTTGCTTCGACGAATTCAGAAATGTTTCAGGGAAAAACGAGGAATAGGGGTGACATGCCTCCTGTTGACGTCAATAGCCCTTTTATTAACTCTAATATAACTAAGGCTGACTTCTATAGATTAATAGCCGTAGAATTGAGAAACTATAATGGCAATAACAACATCGACCCACTTTCTAATTATAAAAATTGTTTTCTGGACACCAAAGGTATCCCTGATGAAGGTTATATATGTTACATGGCCAGTAAAGGCTATGTCCCCAACTACACTCCTGCTATTGGTAAATTTAATCCTTCTTTCTCAATTAATAGGGCTGAAGCTATGCAAATATTTTGGAATGCTTATCATGAAATAAAAGATCCTGTTGTGATACAATCCAATTCAAAACTTGCATATAAGGATATTTCTGCGAATAAATATTATATTTATATCCAGGAATCAGCTTCTGTTGGGATAATCACTAGCCCAACACCATTTAACAATGACTCTTTTTTCCCGGATATTCCTTTAACAAATGGCAGAGCGCAAGAAATGATCAAGAATCTTATGAATGTTGTGAAATAATATTTTTTAACGATAATAAATTCGTTTGAATAGAAAGTTAAAAGGGCTTATAGTTTAAGCCCTTTTTTATATTCATATGGATTTTAATTTAGAGCAACAAAAAGCGATAGATCACACAAAAGGACCACTTTTGATAATTGCGGGAGCCGGAACAGGGAAAACTCGTGTGATAACTTCCAGTATTTTGCATTTGATAAATTCGGGGATTTATAAAGCAAGTGAGATTTTGGCACTGACTTTTACTGAGAAGGCGACAACCGAAATGATCGAGCGTATAGACCAAGAAATGCCTTTTGGTTATGAGGAAATTTGCGTGAAAACTTTCCATTCTTTCTCCGAACAGATTTTGCGCGAGTCGGGACTTGAGATAGGAGTTGATACTTCATATAAGATCATTTCCAGAGAGGAACAATGGTTTTTCTTCAAAAAAAATCTATACAATTTTGAATTGGAATATTACAGGCCGCTTGGAAATCCGAATAAATTTATTTCAGATTTGCTTACACACTTCAGCAAATTGAAAGATGAGTTAATAACTCCGGAAAAATATATTGAATGGGCGGAGAAACTTGAAGTGAAAAATCCTGAAGAAGAGGAGATACGAGTGAAAAATCTTGAGGTCGCAAATGCTTACAAAAAATATCAGGAACTTTTGATTCAAAATAATTATTTGGATTTTGGAGATCTTACGATGTACGCTATAAGGCTTTTTGAAACGAGAAAAAGTGTTTTGGTCGAGTACCGAAATCGTTTCAAATATCTTTTTGTTGATGAATTCCAGGATACGAATTACGCCCAGTTTAAGCTCGTTCGCATGCTCTGCGAGGAACATAAAAATATCACCGTTGTCGGAGATGATGATCAGAGTATTTATAAATGGCGAGGTGCGAGCTTGAGTAATATTTTGCAATTTGAGAAATTTTTCCCCGAGACGGAGAAAATTGTTTTGATTGAAAATTATAGAAGTTCGCAAAATATTCTCGATAGCGCTTACGCTCTTATACAAAACAATAATCCGGACAGGCTTGAGGTAAAATCAAACATAACGAAGAGATTACATTCAAATACTGGCGATAAGTCCCTGCGGCACAGAAAAAGTGATAAAGTTGATGCAGGGGAGTCTGTTGTTCAGCATGTTCTCGATAATAGTTCGGGGCGCGTGGATGAAAAAGTTCACGTACATCATTTTCAATATTATTTAAACGAAGCGGAATTTGTAGCGGAGAAAATAAATTCTTTGAGTAAAGAAGAAGGACTCCCCTATTCTTCTTTCGCGATTTTGGTTCGCACGAACAGACTGACGAATCCTTTTATTGATGCGCTAAAGTCCGCGGGAATCCCTTATCACGTAAACGATCCGAAAGGACTTTTACATCTGCCTGAGATAAAAAATTTAGTCGCGGTCATAAAATTTCTTTCAAATCCTTATGATGACGTTTCGCTTTTGAGAATTTTGAAATGTGACGTTTTTGGTGTACCGATGAGCGAAATTTTATCCATCATAAACAGTCCTGTAAAAAAACATTTAGTAATGGCTTTGAAAAAACTTGCGAGTGAAGACAACGAAGTTTTGCCCGGAATGGAAAGTAATTTCAAAAAAATATACGAACTTTTTGCGCATCTAATCGAGTTTTCAAAGAAAAACAGTGTCGGACTTACGATCAATGAATTTCTGATGAAATCCGGACATCTCGAATATTTGTTGCAAAATGAAAAATTCGAAGAGGTCTACAATATCAATGAATTCGCAAAAAACGTTTCTGCCTTTGAAAAAGATAATCAAAATAATTCCGTGGCGGATTTTTGCTCGTACATTGAACTTTTGGAGGAATCGGATTATCCGATGACGTATAGGGAGGATCAAGTTTCGCGTGAAGCTGTGCAGATTTTGACAACTCACGGAAGTAAAGGACTTGAGTTTGATTATGTGTTTCTTGGAAGTATGGTGAATACGAGATTTCCCGGAACAAATCGCAGAGATACTTTCACGGTTCCGGAGGAACTTACCACGGAGATTTATAGCGATGGAGACGTGCATATGCAGGAAGAACGCAGACTTATGTACGTTGCCATGACTCGTGCCAGGAAGGGTCTTCACATTACGTACAGCGATAAATACGAGGGGAATAAGCTTTGGAAAAGGTCTGTTTTCGTGGATGAGATTTTGGGGTGCGAGAGTGGTCGCCCTGAATCCAAGAGATCTTTGAAAAAGGATACGAATCAAAAAGTGGAATCTCCTACACGTAGTCATGGATCGCTTAGCGTTGAGCAGATTGAGTATCAGCCTACTGTTGATCCGATTGAAAATTTGAAAAAATTAAATAAAAAAGCTACGAAGATTTTTGACTTACCGAAGTTTAATAAAAAAAGAATCAGTTATTCTCAATTGGATTCATTTGGAGTTTGCCCACTTAAATATAATTATTCTTATCTTTTGAAAATTCCAACTCCAACTTCACATGTGACAAATTTTGGTAGCAGTGTGCATGAAACTTTGAATGAATTTTATCAGAAACTTATAAAAGAGCGCGATTTGCCGTTTTCTGTGATGGAAGAATTATATTTGAAAAATTGGAACTCCGAAGGATACGACAGCGTTGCGCATGAAGCCTCCAAGAAGAAAAAGGGCTTGGAAATGCTGAAGAGATATTATGATGCAAACTGCAATCCTTGGGCCATCCCTGAATTTCTCGAGAGATCTTTTAATCTAAAAATCGGTGAATATATGTTGAGTGGTCGTATCGATAGAATTGATCGTCTTCCCGATGGCACTTACGAGGTTATCGATTACAAAACCGGTTCGATACACAGCGATTTGAATATAAAAAAACATCTTCAATTGTCTATTTATGCGATGGTTTGCAGGGATTTATTCAAGATCAATGTTTCCAAGCTTTCACTTTATTTCTTGGATGCAAATAAAAAAATTTCCGCAGAAAGAAGTGATAATCAAATTAATAATTTGCCTGAAGAAATAAAAGCGAAAATCGAAGAGATGAAGGCTTCGAATTTTGAGCCTACGCCAAATGAAAAACTATGTAGCTTCTGCGATTACCGAATGATTTGTCCGGCGGTTTAGTGTGCGGGTAAGAGGGAATGAATGCCTTTTTCAGCTTATGTTTCATTTGTTAAAAATCCATCTTCTTCTTTAAAAACACAATGCGCTGAAAAAAGGCATTCATTCCCATTCCCGCATCTAAATCAGCCTAAAAATAAATGCAATGCGTTCTCAAAGACATTTTTATTCATTCTTTCCTGTCATCACTTCCCGCTAAATCCGCCTAGAGACTATAATTAACAATAACCTCGTTGTTGTTTTCATTGGATTCTTTGATTGTGTTGTCTGTGTCGATTTTTATTACGACTGTGCCTTTTTTGCCGTAGTTGTAGATAGTTCGCGGAATCGGATATGTGAACGAGAATGAGTCTCCTTTTGCCATTTCGGTGTAAGAATCAGAGTTTGTGAAAACTTCCGTGTCATTTACGTAAAGAGTGTATTTGAAGGGAATTTTGCCCAACAGTCCTCCTTCTCCGGCATTTTCTATTGTTACATTGGCTTTGATATCTTCTTGTTCGCTTGCAGGCGGCATTACTTCAAGTTTTACCCTTAAGTCCGGCAAAACTTCCACCGTTGTTTCTGTTGTGGAGGTTTGATTATTGAAAATTTGTCCTTTGAATAATGCTGAATTATCTGTTGAGAATAAGTATACTCCTCCGATCACGGCTCCTCCCAGTAGGACTGACATCAAGGCTTTTGTTCTTACTTCCATAGAAAAAGGTTTTTAAAAAGTTATCTATATTAAATTTAATCCGTAACCTGAGGTTTGTCTATAAGAAATGCTTCGATTTTTCCGCCCTCGACTCCGTCTGTTATTTTATATATATCTTTGTCTATTTTTTTGAATTCTTTATGCGCACTGTTGTACATATTTACTGTTGTTCCAAGGCTGTTTCCCATTTTCTGAACAAAGGTTTCGTAGCTATTTAAGTGTCGCCCCAAGTCTTCTATGTTTTTCTTGATTTCCCCCATTGATTCCTGCATTTTGACGTTTTTCATTCCTTCAAGAACTGTCTGTAAATAAGCAAAAAATGATATCGGCGAAACTATTATTACTTTTTTCTTGAATGCGTATTCGATAAGATCATTTGCGTTTACATCAAGCGTTCCAACTTTGTAGATTAAGAGATTGTAGTAAATTCCTTCAGCCGGAATAAACATAAATGCGAAATCCATCGTGTTTTCTTTTGGACGGATATACTTTGCGGTTTCATCAATTCTATTTTTTACATCCATTTTGAATTCTTTTTCAAGTTGCCCTCGCTTGGTTTCGTCTTTTTCTTCCATTATTTTGTTATATTTTTCGAGCGAAAATTTTGCATCGATTGGGATAACTTTGTCTTGCATAAAAACCGCCGCGTCGACTATTTCTCCGTTTGAAAATTTGTATTGGATCTTATATTGGTTTGGCTGGAAGACTTGTGACAGCAAACTTTCCAAAAAATATTCCCCTAAAATTCCTCTTTGTTTTGGATTTTTTAAAATATTTTCCAAACTTTGCATTTGTTCAGAAAATCCTAAAACTTGTTTATTTGTTTCGTCCAATTTTGTAAGGCGTTCCGTGACGCTTTTTATCAAAACTGCGCTTTCTGAAAATTGTTTTTGTAGAGTTGTAGATGAATGTTCCAGTCCCCTAGCGATTCTTTCATTTATTTTGTCGAGGCGATCCTCTGTTTCCTTCCTTGTTTGACTGCCTACATCGCGGATTTCTTTACGCAAAGAATCTATGTACTGTAAGAGCATAGCGTCGTCGTTATTTTCCTTTGGTACTGCGATTTTTGTATACGCAAGAAAACCCAAAACTCCTAATATGCTTAAGCCCGTAATGAGAATTGCAACTTCCATGTTTTTAGTATAAACTACCCACGATTTTTACAGTTTACCAAACTTATGTCAACAAAACTAAGCGATCTCGCGGAAAAATTGGGCATTACATTAAAGGAACTTAGAGAAAAATTGGTTGAATTTGGTTCAGGCGTTTCCCCTAAGGCTAGGGTGATTGATGATGATATTGCGGAAATAGTAATAGACGAACTTAAGAAAAATAATGATGTTGCGGAATGTGAAAAAGATGTAAAAGTCCCTGTGGAAGATATTTCGCCAGAAAATGAAGATTTGCTTGAGGTAAATAAAGCGCCGCGCGACGTTGCGGAGCTTTATGATGAAATTATTGCGGAAGAACGGGAAAGAGAGATTGTGAAAAGCCAAAGAAAGAAAATGGCCGGCAAGGATACCAGTAAAAAATCATGGTCAGATAAGCCTGCGCAACCCATTGTGGCTAAAGATTTTGTCGAAATTTCAGATTTTATTACCGTAAAAGAATTTGCCGAAAAGACCGGGATAAAAATTGCTAAGATTATCGGAGAATTGATGAAAAATGGGATACGCGCAAACATAAACCAAGAAATTGATTTTGAAACGGCACAAATTATTGCTGATGATAGTGGTGTCAAATTAAAGAGAATAAGGACTGCCGCAAGTGCTGAAGAGCTTATGGCCGGTAATATTTCCAATCTTCTTAAAGAGGATGATGCGAGTGTTCTTAAAACGCGTCCTCCTGTTGTTTGTGTCATGGGACATGTTGATCACGGAAAAACTAAATTGCTTGATGCCATCAGGTCAACTGATGTTGTCGCTGGCGAGTCAGGAGGAATCACTCAGCATATTGGAGCTTACCAAGTTGTGAAAAAAGGAAAACTTATTACTTTTCTTGATACTCCGGGACATGAAGCCTTTACGGCGATGAGAGCTCGCGGAGCTAAAGTTACTGATATTGCGGTACTTGTCGTTGCGGCGGATGAGGGCGTGAAGCCACAAACAATTGAAGCTATAAATCATGCGAAAGAGGCCGGCGTGCCTATTATTGTTGCGATGAATAAGATGGATAAACCAAATGTTAATCCTGACAGAGTAAAAGGTGAACTTGCAGAACATGGACTTCAACCTGAGGACTGGGGCGGAGATACCGTAATTGTTCCGGTTTCAGCTTTGGCAAAGCAAGGGATTGATGAGTTGCTTGATATGGTTTTGTTAACTGCCGATATATTAGATTTGAAGGCAAACTATGATCGTGAAGCGGTCGGTACCGTGGTGGAAGCGCATTTGGACCACAGTCTCGGTCCTGTCGCGACAGTTCTTGTAAACACAGGAACGCTTCGACTTATGGATAATGTTGTGGTTGGGAATGCTCATGGAAGAATAAAATTGATGCGTGATTATAATGGAAAACCTATAAGATTGGCCAATCCTTCGACTCCTGTTCGAATTGCGGGACTTTCATCAACGCCTGTGAGCGGAGATATTTTGCAAGTTGTGAAAGATGAGAAAATGGCTAAACAAAAAGCCGAGGAAATCGGAATGATTACAAAAAAACTAGATGAAGAGAAAGGATCTGCTATAGGGCAAATTATTTCCAGGATTAAGTCGGATAAAATTTTGAAAATTGTGCTTAAGGCCGACACAAAAGGTTCTCTTGAAGCTATTAAACAATCTTTGGCGAAGATAAAAAATGACGATGTTGCTATTAAAATTATTCACAGTGGAGTTGGTACTATCACAGAGTCTGATATAACTATGGCTTCCGCTAGTAAGGGCATAGTTATTGGCTTCCATGCGGGGTATGATTCCCCTTATGTCGAAAAAACTGCGGAAAGGGAAGGAGTCGAGGTGAGAAAATATACAATTATTTATAATTTGCTTGAAGAAGTTACTAAGCTTTTGAGCGGACTTCTTGATCCTGAGATTGTTGAGATTATTATTGGAAGGGCTGAGGTGAAGATGATCTTTCTTACAAAGAAAAAAGAAATGGTTATCGGATGTAGAGTTACTAGCGGAAAGCTTGAGAATAAGGCAAAATTACGCGTTATTCGCGGAGTTACAAAAGAAGATACTGATAATATTGTCGGAATGGGAACTCTTGAATCTTTGCGTAAAGTTGACGAAGTTGTACGTGAAATCGGAGCCGGAAATGAGTGTGGAATAAAGTTTGTCGGAGATATAGCTCTTGAAGCTGGAGATATCCTTGAAGCTTTCAAGCAAGAAAAGAAAATACGAACAGTTTAAATTTGAGCAATGAAAAAAGCTGAACAAATAAAACTCAAAACTCATAAAGACGAAAGGGGCAACCTTACGGTTATTGAATTTAAAGATTATTTTGATTGGGAGGCTAAACGTGTTTATTATCTTACTGATGTCACTTTGCCTAGGGGCGGACATGCCGTGAAACACGAGAAAAAATTATACGTTTGCCAAAAAGGGACGGTGAAAGCGAGACTTCATGATGGTGTTAAATGGATCGAGTTTTCTTTGGAAGGACCGGACGATGCGATTTTGATGAACGAAATGTGTTTCAGAGATTTTTATGATTTTTCGCCGGATGCTGTACTTATGGCTATTTCTTCAGTAAATTATGTTCCTGAAGATTACATCTATGATTTGGATGAATTTATAAAATACGTAAGAAATCATGAAAAATAATACATTACTGCGTCAACTTCGTCGTCCCCTTCTCGCTGTACAAGTTAGTATGGCTTTGTCGGGAAATCCTTGTTGCCTTGTACTGCATTATTTTTTATGATTTCCTTAAAATATAATTTATGAAAATATTAATTACAGGAGGAGCAGGTTTTATCGGAAGTAATTTCGTACATTACCGATTTGAAAATTACCCTGAGGATGAAATTTATGTTTTGGATAAACTGACTTATGCCGGAAATTTGGATAATTTAAGCGACGTTTTAGAAAGTCCTCGTGTTCATTTTGTGCAAGGAGATATCGTCGATAAATCTTTTATTGATGCGCTTTTTGAGAAAGAAAAATTTGATATTGTTGTGAATTTTGCGGCAGAAACTCATGTCGATAGAAGTATCACCGGTCCGAGCATTTTCGTTCTTACAAATATTGTTGGAACGCATAATGTACTTGATGCTGCGAGATTAAATGGGGTGAAAAGATTTCACCAAGTTTCAACTGATGAGGTTTACGGAGATCTTGGAACTGATACAACAGATTTGTTTACCGAACACACTCCTATCGCTCCAAATTGTCCTTATGCGGCTTCAAAAGCCTCTGCGGATTTGCTTGTGAGGAGTTATTTTGAAACTTATCAAATGCCGGTGACTATCAGTAGATGCAGTAATAATTATGGACCTTATCAATTCCCGGAAAAGTTAGTCCCCTATTTCTTCAGGCTGATTGCGGAAAACAAACCTGTGCCGGTTTACGGAGATGGAAAAAATGTGAGAGATTGGCTTTATGTTATCGATCACTGCCGTGCGATTGATATGATTTTGGCTAAAGGACGAGTTGGCGAGGTTTACAATGTCGGCGGAAATAATGAAAAAACAAATCTTGAAATTACGAGATTTTTACTTCAATTTTTGGGCAAAGACGAAAGTCTTATCACTTATGTAAATGATAGACTCGCTCATGATCGTCGCTATGCGATTGATTCTACAAAACTACAAAACGAGCTTGGCTGGTCACCATCCGTGAACTTCGCGGAAGGAATCGCGAAGACTTTTGAATGGTATAAAGCGCATGAAGAGTGGGCTGAGAAATTGATGGATAAACTTGAAGAAAGAAAGCATGGTGTCGTGAGCAAAACGCCTCTGAAAGCGACGAGGTAGAGTGTTTGTGGTTTAAGACTTGCCTAAATCATCTAGAATTGAGGTTCTTGTTGCTCTTCTTATAATTCTCTTCTGAAAAGTTTGACCACCGGATGTTGGATTCGAGGCTTGATTCTACAAAAAGTTGACGCCGTAAATGTGTCGTGTTTCTGCGATTTAGGTCTGATTTCAAATAAAGGTAGTCGAACATGGCTTTTGCTTTGGTTGCCATGTGGTAAGTGTTACCGTGAAATATGTGTTTCTTGAAGCCTAAGTAAAGGGATTGTTTAATATTTGAATAACTATATCCCGAGAAATTATTGAAGATGCGTGTCGGCTTTTTTGTTATTAATGTGACCGGTTCTGATGCTGAGGGAAATGCGGTAGTTCGCGACAACAGATTGTGTTTTCCCAACACGTATTCAAGACTTATATATGAGGGTTGATAGATTTGCGAGGCCAGATACTCACTAAGGTTTTCCTTATCCGGCTCGTGAATGTAGCAGGTGCCCGTCATATAGAGTCCTTTTTTGAGTTGCAAGAGTTTTTCCTGCTTGATTGCTCTTTGAATGCGACTATCGAGCGCGCTTGCGGAGATTTGTGTGTTCGAAGAAGTGGATGTGCCTGATGTAGTAGATGTGTTCGGTATGCCGGAAAAACTCAAACGAAGATTTTTCTTCGTAAAGCAGATTTGTGAATTGGTGTTTGTTGAGTGTGTCATTTGTTGTGAAAAAAACTAAATTATGCTAATTAAACAGGAGTTCCGTGGATTGGTGGATTATCGCACATGTTGTCTTTTATTTTGGAATTAGTGCAAAATATGCATCAATTCTAAAATAAAAGACAATTCCGGGAAAGAGGATTATAAGTTTTAAGAGAGATTTTTCAACTTCAATTTCCAAATTTTTCCGCTTAGTGTTATATTTTGCCTAAGCGTTTCTAGGTTTTTGATGCGCTGTACTGTGAAAAATCTAAAATTTATAAAATGAAATACAGCAAACTTTTCGGAAAAACGAGGCATACTCCTCCATGTGATGCGGATAGCGTGAATGCGAAACTGCTTACGCAAGCGGGGTTTATTGAGAAATTGGCCGCGGGAATTTATAACTTTTTGCCGTTAGGACAAAGAGTTCTTACGAAAGTCTGTAATATCATTCGTGAAGAAATGAACGCTGTAGAAGGCCAAGAAATCCTGATGCCGGCTCTTCACCCTGTCGATATTTGGGATACGACTGGGCGTAGAAAAAGTATGGATGAAATTTTATATAAAACTCGTGCGAGCGGAGATAAAGAATTCGTTTTTGGGCCTAGCCATGAGGAAGTTGTTACTCCCCTAGCCTCAAAATATATTCAATCTTACAAAGATTTACCACTTTATGTTTACCAAATTCAGACGAAATTCCGAGATGAACCACGCGCAAAATCAGGACTTCTTCGGGGACGAGAATTTGGGATGAAAGATCTTTATAGTTTCCATACTGACGAAGCGGATTTGGATAGATATTACGAAATAATGAAAGGGGCATATTTAAATATTTTCAATAGATGTGGGCTTACTGCCTACGTTATCGAGGCTTCAGGCGGAGCGTTTTCAGATAAATTTTCACATGAATTTTCTATAGAAACTCCTGCAGGTGAAGACACGATTATTCTTTGTAAAAAATGTGAAATTGCACAAAATATCGAAGTCGCGAAAGATCACAAAGACGGATTTATTTATGGAAAAACGCTAGAAGACTTGAAAAAAGGAATTCCATGTCCGAAATGTAAAGAAGCACTTTCAGAAATAAAAGCTGTTGAAGCCGGAAATATTTTCAAACTTGGAACAAAATTTTCGGAAGCTTTTGGTTTGAATTTTGCGAATAATGAGGGAAAATTGAATCATGTTGTTATGGGATGTTATGGAATCGGAACTACTCGTTTGGTCGGAACTATCGTAGAAGCAAAACACGACGAAAAAGGCATTATCTGGCCAAAAAGTGTTGCTCCTTATTTAGTACATTTGATCTCTTTAGGAAACGATGAAGATGTTTTGAAAGAGGCGGAAGATTTGTATAAGACACTTTTGAAGGAAGGAATCGAAGTTTTATTTGATGATCGAGACGCTGGTGCTGGAGTAAAATTAAAAGATTCAGATTTGATTGGGCTACCTCTAAGAATTGTCATAAGCAAGCGAACACTTGAGTCAAAAGGTGTTGAGGCGAAAGGTGTTGAATGGAAAGAGCGAACAAATTCTGAAAGCGAAATTGTAGCAATCGCAGACTTAGCAAAAAAGATTAAAGAATTTCAAAAATAAATTACATGAGAATTCTTTTGTTCGGAAAATCCGGCATGTTAGGGTCATGTCTTTATGAGAATCTTTCTGAACACGGACATACTGTTTTTGGCTTCACAAGCAGCGAATGTGATTTGATAGACACAGAAAAAATGAATGTACTTTTTGACGAACTTACTCCTGATATTGTTGTAAATTGTGCGGCATATACTGCGGTTGATGACGCAGAAAAGAATGTTCATTTGGCGATGGATATAAATGGAAATGCACTTGGTGGAATTGCAGATTTATGCAAAATTTCTAAAGCTGTTTTGATTCATTTCAGTACTGATTATGTTTTTGACGGACATAAAAAAACGTGGAAGGAATCAGACAAACCTTGTCCTATAAACGTTTACGGTGAATCAAAATTGCTTGGAGAAAAACTCATCGCAGAGAAAATGAAAAAGTTTTTTATCATCAGAACTTCTTGGCTTTTTGGCGAAAATGGCAAAAATTTTGTTGATACGATGGCGGCTTTAGGAAAAGAAAAAGAGGAAGTCAGTGTCGTGAATGATCAGTTTGGTTCACCGACTTATACGAAAGATCTTGCTGAAAAAGTTTGTGAATTTTTTGTTGTAAAAAAACCATCTTTGGAATACGGAATTTATCACATCACAAATAGCGGAACTACAAATTGGAGTGATTTTGCTGTGCATATTTTCAAAACACTTTTTCTTGAAACGAGAGTAAAAGAAATCAGTACGGAAACTTTTAATAGACCTGCAAAAAGACCGAAACATTCAACTTTAAAAAGTACAAAATTTAATTTTGGCATGAGACCTTGGAAAAAAGCTGTGAAAGATTATTTGAGGAAATATTTCATCATTGCTCCGTATTAGAGTTTGAGAGACATATTGAAAAAGAATTAGAAAATGATATAATTTATGTATTCGCTGTCAATCGATGTGACTTGTTACAAAAAGGTCTCTTTTTGGAGGCTTTTTGCATAATTGGTGGTGGTGATGTCGGGAATCGAACCCGTATCGGTTGATTCGCTGTCAACCAATGCAAGCCTGCCACCCCCACCCCAAAATGCTTATACGTTATATCAAGTGGACATTAAATTTTCGTTAAAAAAAGTTAAATTTTTTCTAAATTATCTTTTCATATTTTAAGATTGCTATTTTCCTCGTTTTGTTGTTTAATTTAGTAGTCTTAAATTAATCTTATGCGAGGAATCATACTAGCGGGAGGGACTGGGAGCAGGCTTTATCCGCTTACTAGAGTCACAAACAAGCATTTATTGCCGGTTTACAACAAGCCGATGATTTTTTATCCGCTTTATGCGATGAAGAGCGCTGGAATAACGAATGTGCTTATAGTCTCAGGAAAAGGCCATAGTGGCAGTTTTCTTGAACTTCTAGGTTCAGGTGCCAATGTCGGCATGAAAATCTCGTACGAGGTGCAGGAAGAGGCAGGAGGCATCGCTCAGGCTCTAAGTCTTGCTGAAAATTTTGCAAATAATGAAAAAGTCGTTGTTATTCTTGGAGATAACATTTTCGAAGATAGTCTTAAGGAAGCGGTTGATGAATTCAAGTCTACGCCAAGAGGTGCGAGAGTTTTTCTTAAAGAAGTGAAAAATCCACAAGCTTACGGAGTTGCGGATATTGATGAAAAAAACATTAAAAACATTATAGAGAAGCCAAAAAATCCACCTTCAAATCTTGCGGTTACTGGATGCTATATGTATGATCCTCAAGTTTTCGACATAATAAAAGGCCTAAAACCTTCTAATAGAAATGAACTTGAGATCACTGATGTAAATAATTTTTATATTGAACAAGGCACTTTGAAGTATTCAGTTTTGAATGGTTTTTGGGGTGATGGCGGAGAATCTTTCGACAGCCTTATGGAGGCAGGAACTCTCATACAGAATAGTCATTTAGCTCATGTTGATGAACATCTTTGCGTGAACGAAGAAGAGCATGCTCAAAGACAAGATACGGAGCCTGATAGAGAGCATAATTCTCTTAAGAATCTTTTTTCTTCGGAAGCTTTCGCAAATAAAGTGAAATAAATTCTTCGATTTTTTCAGATGAATTCTTTTTTGAAACTTTTATTTTTTTGTTATAAAGATTTTTCAGTTTTTCGAATGAAACATTTTTTATTTCTAAAAGATTTTCTTTTGACCCCATGAAATCCATCAGATTTTTTACCTTCTCCGCATAGTTTATTGCTGCCAATGGCGTATTGGTGAGTGTTGCTGCGATTATTGAGTGAAGGCGCATACATAGTGCAAAGCTTGAGTTTTTGAAAAGTTTCAAAACTTCCCGGGAAGATTGTGGTGTAATTATCGTCAAACTACCATTTTGGTTGTTTTCCGAAGTGTTCTCCCCTACTATTTCTTTTATTTCTTTGTGCGAAATTTCGTCATTATCCACTTTTCCGGTTTGAAAATTTACAAATTTCACATTCATTTTTTCTTCTTTTGTGAGCCACTCGACGAATCTTGCGATTTGGATTTTGAAATTTTGTGGCAATTTTTTCATTTGCCTTAATGCGATAATTACGTCTTTCGATGGAGCTTGATTCTCGTCAATTCCGGATAACGTCATTTGATTGTCATCCTTGTTTTCCCTACAGAAAGCCAAATCCGGCACTATCACTATTTTTTTTGTAACTCCAATTTCTTTCAAATTTTCTTTCGATTTTGCGTCACGAACACTTATTAATTCTGATTTGTTGAAAATATTTTTTACAAACTTTTGAATGAATTTATTTTTGATTTTCCCGACGCTTTGTCCGAGCATCAAAACAGGTTTTTTATTTCGATATGCGTAACTAGCTTGAAGACCCCAGATTGTGTTCGCATACTTACTTAGGGAACCGAAAAGTCCACCTCCTCCAAGAATGAAATAATCGCAATTTTTTACTTTTTCTTTCGTGTTTTTATTTCCACCAAAAATCCATTTTATCCCACTTTTAATGCCTGCCGGAAATTTTTCGTTGCCTTTTAGCACGTCGATTTCGGCGCAATCGTCAGCCTTTTTTAGCATTTCTATCATGCCTTCAAGAATCATTTCATCTCCGAGATTTTTAGCTCCGTAATTTCCTACAACAACGTACTTCATGGTTCGATTATTAGGTTCCAATTATAACTCATTCTATGGATCTCGCAAGGGCCGTACCTTCCGATCAGCGTTCTGTGTTCGCGTGTTCCGTAACCGGCGTGTTTTTCAAAACCATATGACGGGAATTTTTTTGCGTAATATTCCATCAATTTGTCGCGAAAGACTTTTGCCAGCACAGAAGCCGCGGCGATGCATTTCACTTTTGCATCACCTTTGATAATTGTTTTGTATGGAAGGTCCAAAGTTTGCTTGTCTCTGCCATCGATAAGCACCATATCGGGATTTTTCTCGAGATGATCGATGCACATTTTATTTGCGAGTCTTATTGCATTTGCGATGTTTATTTTGTCGATTGTTTTTGGGGAAACTATTGCAATTGAATAATCCAAAGCGTTCTTCATTATTATCGGGAAAAGGGCTTCTCTTTGAGCTTTCGTAAGCTGTTTGGAGTCATTTAGTCCCGGAATTTTTGCATCTTTTTTCAAAATTACCGCCGCTGAAACAACCGGTCCGGCCAAAGGGCCACGGCCCACTTCGTCAATTCCTGCGATAAAAGAAAAGCCCTTTTTGTGAAGAGTTGATTCCATTGAGATAAATCGTGTTTTCATACGGAAGAGATTGCAAATATATTCTTAAAAATCTGCTTCGTTGTTCATTTTCTATCATAACAAAATAGAACGCAATGATTTTCAAGAATATATTTGCAATCTCTTCCTAATTTAAATCTATTTTACCTCTTCTGAAGCCACTTCTGCCGAGATAACTTCGTTTTCTATCGGAGTTACTGCTTCTTCAACCGGAGCAGAACCTTCTTCTTTTGCCTTCCGTGCCTCTTCTTTGGCTTTTTGGATAGCTAATTCTTCCACAGCTTTTTCGAATTCTTTATCGCTAACAAGTGTTTCTTTAAGTCTTGCAGATTTTCCTGTTCGCTCTCTCATGTAGTACAATTTTGCTCTCCTTACTTTTGATCTCTTTTTAACTTCGATTTTCTCTACATTTGTTGAATATACCGGAATTACCTTTTCGACTCCAACTCCTTGAACAATTTTTCGTACTGTAATCGTTGCATTGACTCCAGTACCGCTTGAAACAGCTATTACAAGCCCTTCAAAGGCCTGTATACGTTCTTTGTCTCCTTCTTTGATCTTCTGGTAGACTTTTACTGTGTCCCCAGCTTTGATTTCAGGGATTTTTTTGTCTGATATACCGATATTTCTTAGTTCCTCTACTATGTTCATTATATTTGGATTAAAAGCGTAGGAAATATATAGAAGGTTTGAGTTTAAATCAATAGAATTTTAGCTGTCCCCTTCTTTAAACTTTGTTTATTGGAATTTGATTATTCTCATCATTCAGCAATTCAAGTAGGAACTTGTCGTTGCAATTTATCCTGTATTTGTAGTCATTTTCGCTCATTAATGCGAATTTTACAGGATTTTTTGTTCGAACTTCGTTGTTTAAGTATTGAGTAAGCGTGTTTTTGTCTAAATCCCCTACTATCAACATATCCACAGATTTTGTCGGCATATTTACAAATTGTCCGGAAATCACAAGAAGTTTAACATTTCCGATCTTTTCCAAGTCTCTTGCAATCGTATTTTCCGAAGAAAGAGCCTTTATTATTATGCCCTTTAATTCATCGTATAAAATAAATTCTTTGTTCACGACATAGTACTTCTTCCTGTTTTTTGTCTTTGTCTTGAGAAGTCCGGTACGTTTAAGGTTGTCCAATTCACGACGAATGGAATTAATTTGTTCATTAAGCTTCCTTGTTAACTCCCTGATAAAATATTCCTCTTCAGGATTCATCAGAAAGACGGTTAGAAGCTTAATACGCGTATTTGACGTAAAAAGCCTTTTTAACATTTTGCCCTGGTTTTATGCCCTTTTCGACTGGAGTGTATAATTTTTTTAAACAACTTGCAACATTTTTTTATTCAAATCTCTCCGGATTGTCTATTGCACGGCACAAAAAGGCGTAATAAAAGGCTCCGGTGAAGATTCCCACAACGGCTATAATCAGGATAATAATGGCCGGATTTGCATTCACTTCCGTAAAAATAAGATTGAGTTTTGTCAACGAAGAATCCATATTGAAATATGCTACTGCCGCCAAAAATGCAGTAAAAATAATCGAAATAGTGAAGTAAAGAGCTTTCATAGTCTTTTTTATAGGAGCAAAGTCATCTTAGGATTAACCCAAGACCTTGTCAAACAGCTTGCGAATTGCAAGTCGGTTTGTGATTTGCGCTTTTAGCTCTCCTTTTTCGAAATCTTCCGTTATTTTTGCAACTTCTTTTTCAGGATAAAATGATTTTACTTTTTCAAATTCCGCCTTTATTTCGTCTTCTGTCGGAGTCGCTTCTTCTTCTTTTATCAATTGTTGTAGAGCAAGTCTCATTTTTACGCGTTTCTCTGCCTCTGGAGCATATTTCTCTTTCAAATCTTCTATCTTGATTTTTGTCTTTTCCAAATATTTATCAAATTCTATGCCTTTTGAGCCCATATCGTCGGCAATATCGTGGATCATGAATTCAACTTCTTCTTCTATCAAGGAAGCCGGGATTTCAACTTTTGTTCTCTTTAAAAGCTCTTCAAGGTATTCATTTTCAACTTTTTGTTTTGCCTCATTTTCTTTTCTGTCTTTTACGTTTTTTTCAATTTCTTTTTTGAATTCTTCGCTCGGCATTTTTTTGCCTGTAATTTTTTCTATAAATTCTTCATTTATTTCAGGTTCAATTGCGCTCTCCATCCTTTTTACTTCTATCTTGAAATGCACTTTTTTGCCTTGAAAATCCTTTTTTGGATAATCTTTTGGGAATGTTAAATCAAATTCTTTTTTCTCTCCTTTTTTAAGCCCGATTAGTTCATCTTCAAATCCCGGAATAAGAGAATTTTCGCCCAAAATTACAGGATGATCCGTACTTTTTGTATTTTCTATCAATTTTCCTTCTTCGTCGAATCCTTCAAAATCGACTTCCATCCTGTCCCCTTTTTTGCCTTTCTCCTCACTATCTTTGTATGTAGTTGTATATTTTTTAAGATCTTCCATGACTTCTTCGATGTCTTTTTCTGTTACTTTCACTTCTTCTCTTTTTACTTTGATTGATTTGTGGTCTTTGATCTCAACTTCAGGCAAAACAGCGACGATTGCGATGTAAGAAAAAGGTGTTTCGCTTTTTATCTCGATTTTCGGACGAGATACGACCTGCACTTTTTCCGCGATAACTGCATCGGCGTATGACCTTTGGATAGCCATTTCCTGAGCATGAGCCATTATGTATTTTTTGTCTAAATTCGCTTCCAAAACATCTTGAGGAATATGTCCCGGGCGAAAACCCTTAACATTTACTTCTTTTGAAAGTTCCTCGCACGCTTTTTTGTAATATTTTTCTATGTCTTCTTGCGGAACTGTTATTTCAATTTGTACTTCTGATTTTGGTAGTTTTTTAATTGTGTAGCTCATTGTTGATATATTTAAATTTACGTGGACGTATTCTACATGAGCTTTTTAGTATTGTAAAACTTAAGATTTTTTGATATAATTATTTGATAAATACAAAAACTAAAATAAATGAAGAACGAAAAAAACTTTATTTTAAGCCTAAAATTCCCTTTCAGCCTTGTGAAGGAGAATAGGTTTATTATGCTTAAGATTGTGGATGACTCTGCGAAAAAGGGTGCTGATTCCGAAGCTGACAACGATGCAAGGGTCGACGAAAAAACTGATAAAGATCCTGAATCTACGGAGGACAAAAAGACCAGAGAAAATGTTGAAAAGAGTGAGAAGGTTGAGCAAGAGATGGAGGCTGTTGATAAATCTCTGATGGACAAGGAAGGAGAATTGGAAACAGCTTATGAAGACTTCAGGCAAAAGACTGAAGATTTCAAGAAAAAACCGGAGCCTGTTTCTGATGCGGATAAACAAGCTTATGCTCAAGAAAAAGCTGTCTACGATGCAAAAGTTGCAAGCCTTCGCTCAGAGATAATGGCCTTACAGAAGAAAAAAGTTGATTTGGCTCTTGAATCTAGAGCATTAGCGGCTTACAAGGACCCCCGTGTTGAAGCTTTCGTGAAAGAAAAAGATATGGAGAAACTTGAGGCGGAGCTTGAAGCAGGAAAAAAGAAATTTTTTGATGGTTTGATAGGCAGTCTTGATTCAGCAAAAATAGCGGAAAGAAGACAAGAATTCCAAATCAATGCTGATACGTGGAGCATTACTTCTGCGTCTGGACTTAATGCTTTGAAAAAAGATTGGACGAATTTAAAAATTTATGAAGATTCTCCTTTTTTCAATAATATCTTTGATCAACTTGCGAGACTTTCCGATCCTAATGAGCTTAATACGCTGAAACCCGGAGAGAAAGAGATATATTCCTCTATTGAAGAAAAGAAAAAAGTATATTTGGCTCCCGAAGCAAATGTAAGAAAAATCGGAGATAAAGCCCTTGCCTCTGCGGTAAGTTTCTTTGTAGCGATTAAAACTCTTTTAAAGACACAAGACAATTTTCAAACCGCCGCTAATGAAAGAAATCAAGGAAAAGATCAGGATAAGATTGCGGCTACAGGTATAAAATTTGTTACTGATAATGTAAGAAAATTTCAGGATGCTATAAAGCAAAAAGATTGGGGCACTGCCCTTGTCTATGTTGTTGCGGGTTATGTCGCATATAAAGGGGCAATGAAATTATGGGAAAACACTCCTGATCTTGCTAAGAAGGGTATTTATGCGGCCGGTTTCTTGTATGCAGTAAATATGTTTGCTAAGAATGCAGGATATGATGCTCTTAAAGCACTTGGAATTACTGCAAAAGAAGATGAGGTAAGAGGTACTTCACTTGCAAACTTTTATAATTTGGATAAAGTTCCGGAGGGAAAAGATCTCGACGGAAGAGTTTTACTTGATATAGGTGGTGTAAGTGTAGCGGATTTAAACGGTTTATATTTTGAACCACATGGTGGGGACATCAAAGCCATTGATCCAAATCAACTTCCAGGACATTTTCCTCAATTTAGAGGACTGTCTGCAAGTGTCCTTAGTAAAGATGGCCCTTTGACATCTAAAGAGGAGGAATATAGACGTGTTGGAAGAGAAATTTATAAAATTGCTAAAGTCGTAAGACTATCTTATGACAAATATATTAAACCAAAAAACGGACTTATTATTGAGGAAGCTTTGAGTAAAGACCCTGATTTTA
>PFOM01000013.1 GCA_002792535.1 Candidatus Peregrinibacteria bacterium CG_4_10_14_0_2_um_filter_38_24
TATCCCGTTCTTTTGTTGTTTTGAAACTTTGTGTGCTTTTTGTCTATCGAAGTGGCTTGTGAGATATATTAAGTTAGCTGATGTGCATGTTTTACTTTAATTTCTAAAAGAAATTGCTCTTAAAAAGAATCCGATTTTGTTTTTCCGTTTTGGGCGAAGGGCAGAGGGGATTAAGGGATGAATGCCCGAGTGCCCCAAACGCCTTATTGATACTTACTAAATGCTGTTCAATGATTATGGGGCCTATTCCCAGATCGTGTATGGGCCATACCAGAAATCCTGAATTGAGCCATCTCCTTCATCTACAGCGCCCTTCCAGTTTACATAATAAGTTGAGATTACACCACCAAGGCCGTCACCTTCCCATATATTATAACCTTTTGGTAGATTTTGTATATCTTTCTTTGTAAGCTCTTGGAGATTTTCTGGAGTTTCTTCGCTTATGCCGCTTGCTTTTGCAATGGTTATTAATGATCGGTATGGTTCAACTAAATTCGTGTTTTTAGATTCGCTATCTGCGATTAATGCATTAAGTAACATATTCTCGTTTGCCTGGTGTGTTCGTTTTATAATTACTGCCAATTCTGCACGAGTAACAGCTTTATTTGGCATAAAGCTTCCGTCTTGATATCCTGTAATAAATCCATGGTTTGATACAAACTCTATTTCTTTTTTGTTCCAGTCCGCAAACGAATTTGCATCTGTAAACATTTTTGATTTTGCAAATACTGTAGCACTTATAACAAGCGATAAACATGTTATCACTATGAGTAAATTATTTTTTGGAAATTTCATGAATATTTTTTATTTAAATACTTTTTTAAGTTTATTCTTTTTCAGAATTTTTGTCAAAAATTTGTTTAAAAAAATGTTTTCGTAGCGGAGCGGAGAAAACACCATATTTCCCCTCTATAAAAAAGAAAAACAAAATCGGATTCTTTTTAAGAGCTGTGGCGATGGCCCAAAAAGGGAAAAATGAATTTCACACAACGTCCCGCAGTATGCGATGTTCACTGGCTGTATAATATCCCACGAAGCGCGTTACAGCCAGTGAATATGGGAGAGCGGCTGCAAGCCGCGAACCGCACATTCAGTGTTAGCCGAGGGTGGGAGCGAAAGCGCAGCGTCCCCTTGAGTTGAAAGTAATTTTTTTATGTTTTTTTTAATTTTAGCCTTAATCTCAAAATCAAAACTATTAAGCAGGCTGCTAATTGGAGGTTTATCACTAAACTGAAAACCAAGTCTTTAACAACAAATATTGCGTATAGAGATGTGGGTTAAGAAGATTCATTTGTTTGTAGAATTTTAGTTCCGGTTCTATGATTTTGTAGTTTGATTTGCATGTGTCGCAGGCCAGAATTTCTTTTGTGAAAGTGTCTTTTGCGTCTTTTATGTTTTCAGGAATTTCTGCTGTTGCAGGTTTTGAATTCTTGGATTCCTCGTCGCGCCATTTGAATCCCATTTTCAAGGCTGTTTCTTTGTCGAGCGGGAGGAAATCTTGTGCGGAGTTTTCGTTGTATGTGAATGCGGATAAATCATTTTGGAAAAATTTACCAAATTCACCTGTGGATTTCATGTGTTCGATTATTTTTGGGATAAGCTCTTCGTACTCTTCCTTTGTGTATTGTTTATTCAAAATGCAGTAATTTTTGTGGCGAAGTCCGATGCATCCGAAACAGCTATCGCACGTGTTTAAGCCCTCGCAGTAGCGGAGTTTGCTTGAATACCAGTTGTAGTTCCCGAAAGCCACGTCTTGGCAGGCACGGCTTACAAGTGACATGTAGACCGGGCCCGGGCAATTTGGCCATCCTGCGGAATAACAGCTGTAGGCAGAGGTTGCGCCGCCGAGCGAGATGCTGTTTACGCAGTCTTCTGAGTTGAATCCTTCATATGCGTTTTTGCAATTTCTGCAATTGTACATGTGGTCGCCGGTGACATTTTCACAATTTAAATTGTGAACTGTTCTTTGTTTTGCTTCTTTTCTCATTTTCGCAAATTCTTTTTTGCCTTCTTCGAGTGATTTGAATGATCCGTTTATGTATTTGTTTTTTATTTCTTCAAATTCTTCGTTCGTGCATTTTTTATTGAATGCGTAGTACTCTTTGTTGGCTAGATTGCTTGAAAAAATGCAGTTTTTACATCCATGTACTTGATAGCAAAAATAACAGTCTGTGCAATTGTTGGCTTCCTCGAGGAACAAACATCCATAGCTTTTATTTACATTTGAGCAGTAGTAGCAGAGGGTTGAATCGTTCGTGATTATCGAGTCGAAGACGTTTTTGTCGTTTACCATCCAGTAGGAATAGTATAGGTCTTCGCAATTTACGACGAGAGAATTTAAGTAGCAGTTTCTGGATTGGCGGATATGGCTGTTGTAGTCGCAGTTTTCGCAGTTGAAAATCGATGTTCCTTTGCGGGGGACTGCGAGTTGTAATTCTTTGAATTGTTCGAAAAATGGCTTACTGAAGTTGTAGTCGCGTCCGTATTCGAGTGCATCCCAAGTGTCTCCCCACCAAATGCTGTTTTTGTAAACTTTGAATGGGTTGTCTTTTGAGTAAGCGCTCAGGATTTCTTCGCCTGTGGCATCGCATTTTCGGCGATAAAGTTTCCATTCGTTACGGAAGGCCATGAGTGAGCGAAATCGTTCTGTCGGTGAAAGTTCCGGTAATGGAACGCCAATTCTTTTACAAAATTCTATTTCTTTGTCGGAAATCTGAAATTCTTTTCCTGAAACTTTGCATGTGGCGGTTTGTGGTATATTATCTAAAGTTGGTGAAAAAAAGTGGGACTTTGATGTCTTCTTTTGATTGAAGATATTTCATTATTCCTTGAAGGTCGTCGATTGATTTTGACGTTACGCGGACTTCGTCGCCTTGAATATTTGTTTTTGTTTTCGGAAAATTGTCGCGAATGAGTTTTGTAATTGTTTTTGCGCTTTCCTGATCGATTGATTTTACGAGTTTAATTTCTTGTTTCATTCTCATCCCGCCGGCCGGTTCGAAGGTTTGGCGATCCAAGATTTTTGTTGAAAGTCCACGAGCGGCCATGCGTTTCATGATGATTTCATAAACGGTATCGAGCTGAAATTCGTTGGCTGTGTTTACTTTTATGAGGTCGTCGGTCAGTTCGATTTCGATGTGGGAATCTTTCAAGTCGTATCTTGTCAAAATCTCTTTTTTCGCTTGGTCTACGGCATTTCTCATTTCCTGCATGTCGAATTTTGCGGCGATATCCATTGAGTGATCTGAGGCCATATTTTTGTGGGTTAAGATGTGAATCTCTGAAAAATGTATACTACTTCGTCAACCGCAGAGCTTCCTACTCGCCGTACTTGTCTCGTACGGCTCGGGCGTAAGCTCCTTGTTTCCTTGTATTATGCATTTTTTAGAGATTCATTAAATTATTTAGGTCTAGCGAAATATCATCGCGTCTCTTTCCATTCCGACGCCGATTGATGAGATTTTGCATCCTATCAATTCTTCGATTTTCAAAACATAATTTTTTGCGTTTTGCGGCAGGTTTTCGAATGAACGAATGTCTCCGATGTTTTCAGTCCACCCCTGCATCTCAATATATTCGATTTCCATATTTTCCATAATGTCCAAATCTGCGGGTACTGAAGGCAAAATCTCATCGTTGTATTTGTATGCTGTCGCGATTTTTAAAGTAGGAAGTCCTGTTAATACGTCGAGTTTTGTGAGGTTGATGTCGGTTAGGCCATTTAGCATGACTGCGTATTTTCCGATGACGCTGTCGTACCAGCCGCATCTTCGTGGACGGCCCGTGGTTGCGCCAAATTCACCTCCTTTCTGGCGGATGTCTTCGCCGAGTTGGTCTTTTAGTTCAGTTGGAAATGGTCCGCTTCCGACACGAGTGACGTATGCTTTCATTATTCCGACTAGGCTTGTGAATGCCCTCCCTGGCAAACCTGTGCCCACAGAGATTCCGCCGATTGTTGGGTTTGAAGATGTGACGTATGGGTATGTGCCGTGATCAACGTCGAGCATGCTTCCGTTTGCGCCTTCGACTAGGATTTTTCGCCCGTTTTTGTATGCGGTGTGAAGATAATGTGCGCCGTCTACGAGCATTGGTTTTATTTTTTCTGCAAGTATTTTGAGCTCTGAAAGTTCTTTTTCTGTGTCGTATGTGATTTCTCCGTAGAGGTCTTTTAATGTTGCTAGATTTTGTCTGTATTTCGCAGTGAATTTTGCGAAGTTGAGTAATTCGTGAATGCGAATTCCCATGCGTGATGTTTTATCCATGTAGCAAGGTCCGATTCCACGTTTTGTTGTGCCGACTTTTTTGTCGCCTTTTCGTTCTTCTTGGACTGCATCGATTTCTTTGTGATAGTCAAAAAGCAGATGTGTACGGTCTGCAATCAGGATTCTTCCGTTTGTTGAAATATTATTTTTTTCTAAAAGTTCGATTTCTTCAAATAGGGTAGGTAAGTGTAGAACTACGCCATTTCCGATCAGGCAAACGCATGCCTTATGTAGCATTCCGGATGGAACTAAGTGAAATACGAATTTTTTTGATGTTGTCGGACTTACCGGATCTCTCAGATAAATGGTGTGTCCCGCATTTGCTCCGCCTGCGGCGCGCACGACCAATTCAAATTCTTCCGACAAAATGTCGATAAGTTTTCCCTTCCCCTCATCGCCCCATTGTGTGCCGAGTACGGCCGTAAGATTGCCAAGATTTAGTGGAATGTTTGCCATGATGGGTGTGGTTAGTGCTACGAGGTGGAGTATAGCTTTGGGGAGGGAGGTTTGCAAGAGTGAGGGAACCCCTGTGTTTATTTTATAAAACTTGTTATAACGAATCGGTCAAGAGAAGAAGGCATTTTGCTTCGCCATATAGAAAAATTCTCTTAAAAACTTCCTAGA
>PFOM01000016.1:0-606 GCA_002792535.1 Candidatus Peregrinibacteria bacterium CG_4_10_14_0_2_um_filter_38_24
GAATCTTTTTTCGAGATTTAGGACAAGTCTGGTTTGTTCTTCGCTCATTCCTGCGAGTTTTTTTGCAAATTCAAAAATAGAATGAAAACCTTTCTTTTCATACAATTTGCGTTTGAAAACTTCAGGTAAAAGTCCGGCAAATTTTTGCCTCCAAATTCTTGTTCGTTCGCCGTATGTTTTGCAGAGGGCGTATAAATTTTCGTCAGGCATTAGGGCTATTTTTGACACCGGTGTATTTTGATTATTCATAGGATGAGTTTTTAGAAGATATTTATGCTCGTATATTAGCAGGCACAAGCCAAAAACTCAACTTTTTCAAGTGGCGGATTTATGCAAAATGTGACGTGGTAAAACTCGTGTTTTTGGCTTAGAATAGCCGCAAATCGATGTTGACAATGCCGTAGAGTATTATGCAAGACATGGTGATGGCGTGCATGTTTTTGGCTTGTGGTAGCGGGGAAATGGCGTTGACGATGGGCGGAAATGTGGCGAGATAGTGTTGTTGGGGCGACGATGTTTTTGGCTTGTGGTAGCGGGGAAACGGCGTTGATAATGCAGGAAATTATTACATGGAACGCGATGATGAAGTTCGCATTTTCGGCTTAA
>PFOM01000016.1:631-4079 GCA_002792535.1 Candidatus Peregrinibacteria bacterium CG_4_10_14_0_2_um_filter_38_24
ACATGGAACGCGATGATGAAGTTCGCATTCTTGGCTTGTGGTAGCGGGGAATCGTGGTTGACGATGCAGGGAATTGTTACATGGAACGCGATGATGAAGTTCGCATTCTTGGCTTGTGGTAGCGGGGAATCGTGGTTGACGATGCAGGGAATTATTACATGGAATGTGGTGATGAAGTTCGCATTTTTGGCTTAAGTAAGCGGGGAAACATGCTTGCGCTTTTGCAAAAATATTGTAAAAAAATATGTTGTGGTTGACTGATTTTGTTGTTTATGTTAATGTGGCTTCCAAAATTTAATTTAAAGATTTTTTATGAGTAAATTGGATAAAATAGCACAGGCTGGCGATAAATTGACTAGTGTGCGGCCGCGATCGCCGATTGTGTCGCATGTGCGAAATTCTTTGAGCGGAAGTGTCACTAGAAACAGACTTGCAAGATTTATGATGTTGGCGGGACTTGGTGGATTGGCGACGGGATGCTTGCCTGATAGATTATCCGACCGGGAACTCGATCAAAAAATTGCCGCCGCACAGTGCGCGAAAGATGCCGGCTCTATTGTCGATGGAAGTTGTTATATTCCGGGGCTTGGGGATATAGGTGGGGCAGATGGTTTTGCCGACGGGACCAGAAGACCTGGAGATAGTATTGGACAGGAAGTCGATGCGGGAAGCACTGATGGCGGTACTGATGAGGATGGAGAGGATATAGGTGATGGAGAAGACGGGGACGCCGATGATGCGATGGACGGAGAAGATGGGGACGCCGAGGATGGTGATGGGGATGGTGGCAATGTTTTCATAGATATTAATTTCGTGGATAATGGTGAGGATGGTGGAGATATAATAGATATTGATCCCGCAGATATAGTTGAAATTACAGGTGATGACGGCGAAGATGGGGATGCGGTCGATGGTGATGACGGGGATACTGAGGATGGAGAGGATGGAGATGATGGCGATGGAGGCGGAGATGGAGGCGGAATTATTGATATAAATGTTGAGCCTGATGTTGGCCCTGATATTGTTGTTGAGCCGGATGTCATTGACTCTAAGGATGTTGGCCCTGATATTGTTGTTGAGCCGGATGTCATTGACTCTAAGGATGTTGGCCCTGATGTTGTTAAGCCGGATATCGTTGACGCTAAGGATGTTGGCCCTGATGTTCCTGTCGAGCCTGATGTTGGTCCTGATGTTGTTGATGAGCCTGATGTTGGTCCTCCAAAAACGTGTGATGGACAGCCGGTTGGAGCCTTCGGCACATTTTATACGGGTCCTGAAGGAACGCAGGGGAAAGGTATTTGTGCGGCCGGAGTCACACAATGTGGCGTTGCCGGAAACTGGGTCGTTTTAAAGCCTGACGTTAAGCCACAAGCTGAAGTATGCGATAAACTCGACAATAATTGTGATGGAAAAACCGATGAGGACAAAGTTACCTATTCCGGACCATTCGGCACGGAAGGTGTCGGAATCTGTCAACCAAATATCATATCATGTGTAGATGGAAAATATGCTCTTACTCAATTTGAAAAAACGCCTTCCGGGGAAAAGTGTAATGGAGCAGATGATGATTGTAATGGAAAAATGGATGAAGGGTTTTTCAGTGAAACTTATTCCGGAGACCCTGCAACTGGAAATGTTGGCATATGTCATTCGAAAATCATAGATTGTGTCGGCGGCTCAATGAAAACTCTTCAGGCACAGGTTTTGCCGGGGAAAGAAGTTTGTGACGGAAATGACAATGATTGTAACGGAAAAATGGATGAAGGGCTTACGAAAAAGTCTTATTCCGGTCCTGTCGGGACTGAGAATGTAGGAGTATGTAGTGGTGAAGTGCAAGAATGTATAGGTGGCGTAATGAAAGTTACTCAGGTGCAGGTAACGCCCGAAAAAGAATTTTGCGACGGAAAAGATAATGATTGTGACAAAAAGACGGACGAAGGATTTTATGAAGAATCATATTCCGGCCCTGTTGGAACTGCAAATATTGGCATCTGTAAAATATTAATTACGGATTGTGTCGGTGGAGAGATCAAGGATCTTCAGGCGGAGGTAACGCCGGGGAAAGAAGTTTGTGACGGAAATGATAATGATTGTAACGGAAAGACCGATGAAGGATTTTTCAGTGAAACTTATGGCGGAGACCCTGCAACTGGAAATGTTGGCATATGTAAGTCGCAAGTCATAGATTGTATAGGAGGTCAGATGAAAGTTCTTCAGGGTGAAGTTTTGCCGGGAAAAGAAGTTTGTGATGGAAATGATAATGATTGTAACGGAAAAATGGATGAAGGGCTTACTCAAACAGCATATTCAGGCGATCCTAAAACTAAAAATGTCGGAATCTGCGTGGAGGAAATTCAAGAATGTATAGGAGGTGTAACAAAAACTACGCAGGTGCAGGTTTTGCCGGGAGAGGAGAGTTGTAACGGGAAGGATGACGATTGTGATGGATTGAAGGATGAAGATGGGAAAGGAATACCTCTTTCAAAGACTGTTTATCCTTATGATCCTGTTACGCTTGGAAAAGGAATCTGTGTAGAAGGAATGGAGGTTTGTGATGCCGGGGACTGGAAAGTATCTAAGCCGGTAGTTGGGCCTGCGGCAAAAGAAGTTTATATGAATGGCATTGATGATAACTGTAACGGCAAAACCGATATTGAAGAAGCTGGTGGAATTTGTGATGGGAATAATGATGGGTTTGTTGATATTGAGAAATTTGATCCTACTTTTTTGAAAGCGGTTTTATCTTATTTAGGGAAAGGACCGAACGACAAGATTACTAATACTGAAGCACTTGCTGTAACGAGCTTGAACCTTAAAAGTAAAGGTTTAACTGTAATGATAGGAATAGAGTGTTTTCAAAATTTAGCCAATGTAGACTTATCTTTCAATAATTTTCTCGGAGAGAATATGTGGCCAATGAAAATTTTATTAAAACTTTCTAATGTTATCTTAGACATGAATCCTAATATTGCTAGCCTAGATCCTTTCATAGAGAACCCTGAATTTGGAGCTGGTGACAAGATTTCTGTTAAAGGAACTGCTGCCGCTGGCGCTCAAGTTACGCAACTTAAAGCTAAGGGCGTAGATGTCATCTCCGATTATTTATAGTTCCCCCCCCATTCCATGCTAATACCCCACTGGATATTTACTTAGCAATCACTCATGAAACGCATTCTTATGATAGATAATAGGGAATTCGCCATTGCCTCAAGGAAAATACGAAGTCGAGGCCGGCGGCTGGGTTACGAACGTGGCAGTTTTTGAAACCGCTGACGCGTGAAGGTGGGATGGTTTCGGTTGGAGCTGATAGAGCTTTTTCGGCTGTAAAAAGGCAAGGATTTATCGTCAAATTTGTAAGTGTGGCGATGCCATAATATTTTTGCTTGCAAAATCACATATAATCACATATAATTGCATGTAGAGGATATATGTTAATATAAAATAGTGG